>CAYNEP010000151.1:0-2400 GCA_964396255.1 uncultured Gammaproteobacteria bacterium
TGGCATGAAGAAAGATTTTGGTCACTTATTATTAAATCAAACAGGATTAGTAACTCTCAAGTTTGGGTGTCTCAACAAGTTTGTTATATACATCACAGATTTGCAATGTTGGGCTCACAACCTGAATCCCTCTTCTCGAGCTTGGATTCATGGGCTGCAGAATCACGTCCAGTTGGTACAATAAATAGGTACGATGGAAATTAATCTTGAACCATTTTTGCAAGTTGTGACCTGGCCAATTCGCATGGTTGGTCGATTGCTTGGTTTTACTCATCCCCGATCACGGCTATCTCAGAGTCGGCTATCGCAGTCCAAGTCTCGTTTGAGAAGTGCGCAACTCTTGTGACTTGTTTCAATTGGCACGGTACTGGTGGCAGTGGTGATGATTGTTGGTTTTTGAAATTGTTTCTAAAGAAAAAGTAGTAAATGGAATCCGCTTTACTACGATGAAACAAATTGGTATTTGATGGCAAATTTCTCGAGTTAAATCAGGGACTAGTGGAGGATGTTGGTACCTATTTGGTCAATAGCTCTCTTACTTTTTCAACTGCTTGATCTACAGATAACTCACTTGTGTCTAATCTAAAGTCAAAACCTTCAAGCTGCTCTTGAGACTTATATACCCACTCAGCTTCACTGTCACTGATTGTATGTTCTCTACTATGTAGTCGCTCCATACATACTTCGCTACTTGGAAGGAGTTGGAGTATTGTTAGCTCATGTTGAGCTAGTTTTTTCTTATACACATTAATTGTTTGCGATAAAACTACATCGGTAAGAAAAACAGTTAGCCCATTATTATCAAAAGACTCTGCTAATAGACATGCGTTTACTACCCCTAGTTTCATCTGCTCTATTCCCTCCTCTCCATCCCAAGGGGCATAATGAGGATTCCGATACATCCACCTCACCAAGTCAACATCAATATCTGCTGAAGGTTTAATCTTCATTGCTAACTGGTGTGATATGGTGTTTTTTCCTGAAGCTGCTGGACCTGTTAAAAGAATAATTGGCATATCCAAAGTATACCGTAGGTTCGAGCCTACTTGTTGCCCTATCGTTTTTTGAAAATCTCTACTCGAGGAAAAAGTCGCTGCAGGGACTAGTGAAGGATGTTGGAACCTATTATAAGATCTCAATTAAAAGTTTAATCCACAAAACTAAAGCTCGAGACTAACTGATCTAGTATAGGTAGCAACTCCTGCCTTTTGGTATGGGAACCTGTCATTATACGAATAATAGCAACGTTATTATCCTCTACCAAGATAGCATCATATTCGGAATATTCTTGCTCAGGTTCAGAATAGATAATCGCTGTTTGTGTATTTCCATTTGTAAGTGTTTTAACTTTTGTATATGAACCAGTTATTCCTGGAAAAGGTGTATTGATAACAGCACCGTCATTAGCTTCTATTGCAAATAAATACGATTCTAGGGTGGTTTTGGCTGGTTTATAGACAACGACTTCTAACTGCACATCATCTTCCATTAACAGACGATTTCCACGTTTTTCTTCACTGTTATAAGCACTGAATTCAAAGTGAGTAGCATTGGGAACTTGAGGGTCATCTGCATAAGGCACAAAATTGTCTGGATATTTAAAAGCGAGCCCGACTTGTTCGTTTACGATGCTTTTCCATTGTACAGTTTCATCAGGTGCTGGTGAGGTAGTTTCTCTGGTAGAGGGACTTTCTAGCGTTTGATTCGTGCTTTGAGAATCAGGTTGGGAACTTCCACTAAATAAATACCCGCCTATTGCTCCAACACCCAGGAGAAAAATAGCACCAAAAATTACAAACATTGTATTCGATTTTTGTGGCAAAGGAGAGTCGGTCATCATTGAAGAGTGTTGAGGAGAAGATTGATCGATCATTTCCATATGTAATTATCATTACATAAATATGAACTTAGTCAAGGTAATAAGGGAATCCTGCAGCAGGGGAGACCGTTCAAAAACGGTCACCTTTTTCATGTAGTTTAGATTGATGAATGGTTCCCAATTGGTGTTTTGACTAGGTCAACGTATGATACTTGGATGAAAATTAATCCAAAGTGTCCCAAATGTAATAATAAATCCTGGAAAAAAGGAAAGCGTCGTGGAAAGCTCAAGTACCAGTGTCAAACATGCAAACACTGGTTTCAGATCAATAGAACTACAGAGAAAATATCCTCAAAAACATTGTTAGTTCAACACCTAAGTGGCATTCCTTTTCGTGGTCTAGCAGAGATCAATAATTGCAGTGTGGGCACAGTATACAATCGCGTAGAAAAAGGCCTAAAAGAGCTACCAACATGTATTGATGTCACCAGATGGTATTGTCAGAAGTTCCAAGGTGTTTTACTGGTTGACAGGTACCCCAAAAACTAGACAAACAGTCTTTCATTCTTCACACTAAGGTG
>CAYNEP010000152.1:0-2386 GCA_964396255.1 uncultured Gammaproteobacteria bacterium
ATATAGCAGATATTTCAAAAGCACTCCAAGACGAGATCGAAGGAAGCTCATATTTTATTGTTAAGGAGTTAACGGGTCATGGCGTCGGACGAACTTTGCATGAAGATCCCTCAATACCTGGTTACATCAAGGGTAAACGCGAGAAAACCCCAATAATAAAGCCGGGCATGACACTAGCGATTGAGGTAATTTATGCACAAACAACGGACGAAATTGATTATGAAGAGGGGCAAGATTGGTCATTAGTAACGGTTGATGGTTCAAAAGCCGCATGTTTCGAACATACCATTGCGGTTTTGCAACAATCTACTTTAATTTTGGCATAATTTTTGATACAATATGGGACCTATGGAGGGTGACGTATTAGTGGTTGAAGGAGAAGTAACAGAAAACTTGCCAAATACACTGTTTCGAGTACAATTGAGTCAGGAGTATCAGCAGCGAGTTGTTTTGTGTTATTTGTCAGGCCGGATGAGGAAAAATTATATTAAAATAATGCCCGGCGATCGAGTGAGAATCGAACTTACTAAATATGATCCTGACAGAGGTCGAATAATTTACAGACTTTAATTTTTTTCATAAATGAAAGTGCGTGCATCAATTAAAAAAATTTGTGGTGAGTGTGCCGTTGTTACCAGGCGGGGCAAGTTATATATTACGTGTAGAAATCCAAAACACAAACAGCGACAAGGATAAGCGTATATGATAAGACTTCTTGGAGTACAAATTGCAGATAACGCACGAATTGAATACGCTTTGACAAATATTTATGGCATTGGATTTAAAAGAGCTGGTAAGATACTAGCTGATGTAAAAATTGATCCATCTGTCAGAGCTGGTACGCTTAAAGATGATGATATTAAGAAACTTCAAGAATATATCGAGAAGAACATTAAAGTTGAGGGTGATTTAAGAGAGGAAGTACGACAAAGTATTAAGCGTTTAAAAGAGGCAGGGACTTATAGGGGGCTAAGACATTTCCACAACTTACCTGCTCGTGGACAAAGAACAAAATCAAATGCTAGAACTAAAAGAGGCAAGAGGCAAACAGTTGGAGCCTTAAAGAAGGAAGATGCGGCAAAAATGCAAAAATCTGCATCGGGTTCTTCAAAATAAACAATTATCTAGACTAAAATGAAAAAAAAGAAAGCACAAATAACATCAATCCCAAAAGGGAGAATTTACATCGCTGCTACATTTAATAACACGCTCATAACGGTTACTGATTCTATGGGAAGCCCAGTTGTTATGGGATCTTGCGGAATGAACGGATTTTCAGGAACAAGAAAGTCAACACCATACGCCGCGACGGTGACAGTTCAAAACACATTAAAAAAGGCAATTGACACATATGGTTTAAAATATGCACAGGTATATGTAAAGGGTATTGGACCAGGCCGAGAGGCATCCCTTCGTGCAATTAAGTCTTTAGGACTTGAAGTCGGAAAAGTGTTAGACATTACGCCTGTCCCTCATAACGGGGTTAGGCCGCCAAAGCAAAGAAAAGGATAACCTATGAGATATACAGGCCCACGAAATAGATTGTCGCGTCGAGAAGGAATTGACCTTGGACTCAAGTCATCTGGTTCAAAAGCCCAAAGCAATTTGCTCAAGAAGCTTAACATTATTCCAGGACAACATGGTAAGGCTCGTATTGCAAAATTAAGCGATTATGGTGTGCAGCTTCGTGAAAAGCAAAAGTTGAAGAGAATGTATGGAATCACTGAGAAGCAAATGAAACTCTATTTTCAGAAGGCGAGTAAGAAGGTTGGGAATACAGCAGAACACATGATTAATACACTTGAGCGAAGGCTTGATAATGTAGTGTTCAAATTGGGATTTGCTCCTACAAGAGCATCTGCACGACAGTTTGTTAATCATGGACACATTTTAGTAAGTGGTAAGAAAGTATCAATCCCTTCATACATAACTTCAATCGACGATGAGATTACGTTTAGAAAAGAGAAGACTACGAAGATAGCTTACGTTGCTCCTTTGTTAGTTAAGAAAGATTTAATTATCGCTCCGTGGCTCAGGCGAGAAGGACAATCTGGGAAAATAGCTCAAAATCCAGACCTTACACATTTTATGGAAGAAATTAATTTGCAGTCAGTTGTTGAATTTTATTCAAGATAATTATTTTATAAATTTCTAAATTTAGAAAAATGTTACAACCAAATTTTGGAGTAGTCAAAGAAAAGGTCAGCGCCTCATACGGGCAATTTATATTATCTCCGCTTCCCTACGGATATGCTCAGAGTTTGGGCAATGCGTTAAGGCGTGTTTTGCTCTCATCAATTCCAGGTTATGCTGTGACGTATATTAAGATCAACAATACCTCACATGCATTCTCTGCAGTTGACGGAGTTAAGGAATCTGTACTTGA
>CAYNEP010000153.1:0-2352 GCA_964396255.1 uncultured Gammaproteobacteria bacterium
GACAATATAGCCATACATTTAAAATAGCCATAATCTTATTCGCAGACGCTCACGATCTGATCCACAAAGCAACAGGATGGATGCTTCGTGAGGTAGGCAAGTATTGTGGGGAGGACATCTTGAAACAATTTTTAGATGAACATGCTCACCTCATGGCCAGAACGGCACTTCGCTATTCTATAGAACATTTTGACAGCACTGCTCGAAAACATTATCTTTCCATAAAACATATAAAGTAGGCACATTCTTGTAGATATCTAGCATCCTGTAGTATATAATATAGGCGTATATGGCAGAAAGAAATGATGGTTCAAAAAACAGATTAACACCTCCAAACCCTGATAGATTACCAAAGCGTGGAAAGCTCAATCTAACTCAGGCGCTTATGAGGGAGGCTGAGACACTCGGCGGTGTTGAGCGTGACCTTGAAAATTACAATAGAGTATTAGCTGGAATTTTTCTTTATAGAGGAGTATATCGGGCGTTAACAAGCTGTGGCGTCAGGCCAAACGCAGCCCATACCGCACAAGTCGTTGATTACTTCCTGTCAGAAATTCAAACCCCCTACGACGAAACATTTAGATCTCGCCGATATGACACGCGAGATAATGCTGATATTGCAATGGGCAAGAATATGACTGAGGCAGCAATGAGGACTTATCAGTTTGCCAATACAAATGGTTTTGTAGACAAACGTCAAAACCCACCCGACATCCTACCTTATGATAGGTATTGGGAAATTGGACACAACTTTAGGGTCGCACTTCATGAATCATTAAGCATTGTCTCAGATGCAATACACCAGAATAGAGCTTTTATTCATGCCGATCAGTCATTTCATGCAACTGCACGAATAATGGCACAGACCAAAACCGCAGAACAAATTGAGCTCGGAACTATTGATGCTGAGTTTCTTGCACAGAGATCGGTAGTTGTTGTTAACAATAGTGGTCAAGTAACCCTTGAAAGAGTAGATAAAAGGAAATTAGTGTATGCAGCACTTCTTGAAGAGCTCTATAGAGACCTAGACGAGGACAATGCTGTATTAACAGGCACAATGCTCAGTAGACTCTCTCAAGGTTTAATTACCGCTTTTGACTTCCATCAACACATGCAAAATCTTCAAGTGTCAGCAGTTGTTCGAAACAGAATTTACAGAAGCGTTGGCAAAAGAGCTGGCTGGAGACTTGCTATTTCAGTTGATGAGGCAAAAAATATTCTGATTAACCCAGGAGATTGTACAGCAAACTTAGCTGAGCCCCTTGAGGAAAGTGATGAGCCAAGTGCTCCAATTGCCAATTTTCCCTTTAAGGTCAAAGTTGCTGAAAGGTACCCACAACGACCACAAGCTGATAAGCCAATTGTTACCGAATATGTTGCGCCAATTGCTGTTGAAACTCGTAGAGCACCATCTGAGATTGAAGTAATAACGCAGGCTCCTGAAGATTGGGGAAAATATGGAACTGTTGCAATTTTAGATAGTAATCACGACAGGTGGGAAATAGAGCAGAAAAGAGCTGTTGTAAGAGTATTAGCCCTTCCTTTGAGCATTTATTCGCAAAGACGGGGGCATGATGCAAACGTTCGCGGGGTTCTTGAACAACTTGGATTGTCACCTCGCGTCCTTGAGGATCTTGCAAAACGTTATGGAAAAAGCACACCGATTGGTGAGATTATCGAAAGGGGATTATTCCCAATACATGAAGATCGCGATCCAATTCTTGAAGATCTAGCTTTGAACGTTGCAATTGAAGTTGGCAACTTTGCAACTCCAGATTTTAATCGAAATGACATTGAAGATTGCTATCTTGACGCCGTCTCAACGCTCTGGGAAACAGTAACTCCAAAACCAAAAAAGCGAGCAAAGGGCACTGAATATGCAGTACGAACTGCCGTTAACAATACAATGAAATCATTTGTCAGGTTATGGGATGAGGGTAGCATAACCCACACAACGGTACCCAAAACAACATCGTTCTGGAGGTTGATCCAGGGCGAAGGTGAGGAGTGGACAGGACTCAGACATATCATTCGAGATGTTCATTTTGTCCTACAAGGTACGCCACTGCGACGAAGCGATCTCAATTTTACTCTTGGCGAAGCGTTTTTTGCTCGCTTTATCGCTGAAGCCAAACATCAAAAGGGAAGTCAAAATCACCTAAGTAGTGATGATATTAGTAAAAGACGATCGAAAGTTGCAAGGGAATTGAGTGAGCTTATGAAAAATTATAAGATTGACTCCCAAGAAAGACTCCTCTTGTCTCAGGTAGTCTCTGACCTTAGATCATAATTACTTGCGTAATCGATGAGAGAGTTCAACTCGCTGGTGTAGGAATTGCTGTTTATTTAAAA
>CAYNEP010000154.1:0-2346 GCA_964396255.1 uncultured Gammaproteobacteria bacterium
ACAATCACTAATCACATTACTTTTATCCTTCCTACAAATATTCTTATAAACACAATCCTCTAAGGTTGGGGCCTGATAGAAAAGTGTATTTGGCGATGGTATCCCGTGATTCAGAATATAGCTCCACTACAATCTAAGCTCGCTATTAACTACCATGCAAGGATGTATGAACAAGTGGTAGAATTAATCATATCTATCAGATATGTGTTCCATTTTTACTATTATGCTTAGAGTCAACGGCACGGGTAACGGGATGAGTGGGAGAGTTCACCCAGACAGAAAAGTAGAAAACATTTATTGCGACAAGTGTAAAAGGACAACACCATTCCAAAAAATGTTAGGCACAAAGAGAAGTTATTTCTTTTGGATACCATTACCCACTCAGGAAAAAGATGTGTCTTACTGGCAATGTAATAGATGTCTAAGCTTTATACGTTTTGGAGAAGTTGGGGCCAAATACTATATAATCGGGGGCGAACGTGGCGGAATAATGAGAGATCAAACCGAAACCGAAAAAAACGACCATTTAAGACACCTTGCTGATGCTATTTTGATGAGTAAAAAAGATTAAAAATGAAACCTCTGTCTTAATTTGGTTGACACAGCACTCCAAAGATGGAACCAGATTCAAGAGTATATTTGGCACTTGTGTACTCCACTTCAGAACTTGAGTTTAAACATATCACATGAAAGTATTTGAACAGAAGAGTAGCGAACGACGTTTGTGATTATTTTATGACTCCAAAGCTAGCTATTTCTTCTGCTAGTTTTGCTGAAAGTTCTTGACTTAATGGAGATCCGAATCCCCGAATTTCTTTTCCACTATTATGGACTTTCTTTGTGGGAATGCCTCTTTCAACAAATCTGTATTCGTAGAGAAATGCAGTTCCATCAGCTAACAAATGTACAATGTTTGGTTGATTTATATTAGGTTCTCTCCCTTCAGCATATTTTTCAATAACATTTCCACCTTCTTCTAACGCTCTTTTCAATGCTTGTTCAACAGTTAATTCTGGATCACTACAAAACCTTATTTCCCACAGTCCCTTTTTCAAACCTGTGCTCGTGTTGTACACGCCATGATCAAGAGAAATTCTTACTCCTCTTTGCATGACTTCATTCTCGTCAGAAATACCAAATACAAATCCCTCCCACTTAGCACGCCAAGCGTCATTTCCTCCTTGCCGACGTCTAAGGGGCACTGGTTGACCCGAATTTAAGAAGGGATTCATTTTATCTGCACACATCTGTACGAGTTGAGAATGATCTGTTATTACCTCTGAGTTACGAGGTACTGAAGGAGCTGGTGATTCTACCATGCGGACATTATAACACAGGTATTGTTGTGACAATCTAAAAAACACTGGTGGAGATGGGGGGAGTTGAACCCCCGTCTGAAGAAACACGACTTACAAAGGTTTAGTTAGAGATAGACTATTTATCATGATTCCAACTACCAAAATAGACAAATGTATTGTTGGATGACGATTGATATTTCTTAGACGCCTTCGTCAATCGAGAACACGAATTTGTCGCACTTCATTTGGTTTAATCCTTGCATATGTAAAACCGAAGAGAAACATATGTAGGATTGCGTACCTCAAGTTATTCGCCGATTAGGCAAATCTATAGCTTGGGGCAACCTGTGAAGCACTAAGTGCTGCAAGTTGCTGACGAGCCATATCCTTGAGATCCGCAACAGCGTCATCAAATGATGTTGCAGTTAGTTTTTCCATTTATCGCATAGGTGCGCTCTAACCGTTTGTAAATGTGCAAATTCCTCATCTATTCCCTGCATCCCCTCTTTGTTAATATTTCATAAACTCTTTTGCCTCTCTTTTCTCGTTTCGTACTAGTTTTTTTTGCTTATCAAGCTTCTTCTTTTCTATATCTTTTCTGGGCTTAACCAACGCTATTTTTAGCTTGATAAGATCACCCTTATTATAACACGAAATGGGGGCTAGGGTCAATCCAGAATGGCCATGTATTTTGGTCTGAATACGTATAATTTCCTTCTTAGTAAGCAGCAGTTTTCGGCTTCTTTTAGGCTCTTGTTTAGTAATATCTGCAAACTGATAAGGATATATCTCCGCGTTTATGAGTTGAGGTGCTCCATCGATGATTTTTACGTGGGAATCTTCAAGCTTCAGCTTCCCTGCACGAATAGATTTGACCTCTGGTCCGGTCAATACAATACCCACCTCAAATTCCTCGAGGGAGTCATAGTCACGTCCAAACTTTCTATTCGTTATTTTCATAGAAGATATTGTAACAGAACAAGCGATCGCATCCTTCTAAAGAGATTCCTAGTGAATTGCTTTTACCCTGCCTCTTTGCTACAATCAC
>CAYNEP010000155.1:0-2334 GCA_964396255.1 uncultured Gammaproteobacteria bacterium
TGATGATTCTATTCTTGCTGAATCAAAAAGAGACGATGGACACAAGTTCTATAAAATATCAGTTGAAAATTGGTATGTGTTTGGTCGTTTTGGACTACCTCACGGACAAAAGTACAAGCTGGAATGGAAGCATGAAAAATGACATTAGCGTCAACCAAGTAAACAACGATAATTTTGAATCATTTATTGAACTTATCAAGCAACTAGCACTCTATGAAAAACTTACACCGCCTGACGATCAAGCAATCTTGCGATTAAAAGCAGATTGTCTATCAAATACACCAAGATTTGAGGGATATGTTGCACGCAGTAACGATAGACCCGTTGGATATATGATTATTTTAATGACGTATTCAAGCTTCCTGGCACTACCAACTCTTTATATTGAAGATCTATTTATTTTAGAAGAGTACAGAAACAGAGGAATTGGTCAAGTTCTAATTGACCATGCTCAAAGTTTAGCCAAAAAACGAGGGTGCGGAAGAATTGAATGGACTGTCTTAGATTGGAATGAACCCGCAATTAAATTTTATGAAAAGAATGGGGGCTCGCATTTGAAAGATTGGAGATTGTATAGATTAGAGTTAGAGTAGCTTCCTAAGCTTGGTCTAATTCAAGCTTTGGATTATTATAATTCCCTAACAACGACATCTTTTAAATATTGGTTCTGGAAGTCTGTTCTATCCCCAATCTTAGCCATTCCGTCAGACACTAGTCTGCATGAAAGAGGCTTGGTATATTTTTTTGATAGATTTTGTAAAAGCTTGAGTATTGTAATAACTCTTTTTGGGTCTTCATTTATACCAATTGGATATGTATCGATGCCTAAACCTGAATGCAATGATAAAAATATGTTTCTCTCGATTGAAAACTCCCCTTTCTCATATTCTTCTGCTAATTCAAAATCTTCCAAGCATGGGAACATTAAGCCACATAGGCCAATGCATTTGGGGTTTTGATCTTTTAAGTATCGTGTAATTTCGGTATATAGAGGAGTAGTTGCTGCTTGTGGAAAACCATAACCCAATCGTTTAATAAAGTTGACAAAACTGCTATCTCCTTCAAACAATGGAGCAACTGATGAATCTATACCCAAAAACTCATCGTCATCTTTGAATAGATCTGCAATTTCAAGCCAAACATTCTTTGTGTCATCTAGCCATTCAACTAAACTATTACACTTTTGAGACAAGTTAGTTGATTGAAGTCCTATTGAAAATCCATTGCTTTCATAAGAGGCTGACGGCATAAAAGGACTTGACAAAGCGTTATTAAAAACATAGGTAAAATTGAACGTTTTCGATGCTTTAGTTTTTATAATTTCAAAGAGAATGTTAGCTGAGTCCTCTGTGATGTCTTCATTCGTTAGATCTACGTTAAACAATATATTTGATGCATTTAGAATTTCATCGAATTGATCATGTACCTCGTGTAATTTTATAGATCCCAAACTCAGGTACAAGCTTGGGTCATTATAAATTGCATCCAATTCTCCTGCTCTTGAACCAATTGTACAAATCCGTTTTGTCTGAACTGTAAAGTTAGCATTTATTAGTCTTTGCTCAATAACATGGAGCTTATTTTTTATCTCAAGTGTCGGATTATCAGAAAAGTAACAAACTGATCGAACATATTTGTTTGAGCTCATTTTTTTATTGTAGCATATGTAGAACGAGTCAAAATTTGATCGATTCCAAACTTTTAACCCATTTGGTCTTTTGTTACAATATATACATGAAGCTCCACTCAGCAATCTTCTATACTAACAATATCGATGCAGTTGAAGATTTCTACTTGAACAAGCTTAACTTAAAACTTGATTACCGCACTGAAGATAAATATATTTCCTTCATTCTTTCAAACGATGCGAAATTAGGTATCAAGAAGGCAATAGAAAAACGAGAAATACCTGGTGCTCAAACTGTTTTCCTTGAAGTTGATGATATTGAGAAGGTGTATGAAAGATTACGGACGATGGGGGTTGACATCTATAAAGAACTTACCCATGAGAGCTGGGCGACAAACTTTAGTATTCTTGATCCTGATAACAATAAAGTTCAATTTGTCCAATCAAAATGAATGTAGATTCCCTAAAAAGATTTCTTCTTGATTCAAATAATGCTGGCTATGCAAGCGGGGACTCAAAACAATGGATAAAGAATTCTGATGGATCAACAACGATCCCCTATGAAAATGGCCAATGGCGATCGGATGATACTTTTTATGGTGGAGAACCATATGGAGGGCGTATTATTGTTTTTTTGGACAAGAAGCCATTTTGGATAATGGTGTATTACGGTTGGGTCGAAGAGGGAGTGGATCATGACCCGGTAT
>CAYNEP010000156.1:0-2332 GCA_964396255.1 uncultured Gammaproteobacteria bacterium
TCAATTTTTGTTTGATAGATACCATCAACGAGGTGGTTGGCTTCAGTTGGAATAAAAAGATCTGACGACATGAACGGCTTTCTTTATGAAATCTGATACTGACTGGCAAAATACGCTTGATTCTTTTTTTTCAGAGATTTCCACCACGCTGGATGCTGACTATACCAATCAATTGTCAATTGCAGACCGTGCTCCAAATCAACTATTGGTTTCCAACCAAGCTTGGTGTTAATTTTTTTCCAGTCAACTCGATACTTTTCGTCGTGTCCAGGCCGATCGTTGACAAAAGTAATTGAATTTTCTGAGCGCTTCATCAGCTTCAGGAGCAACTGAATTAGCTCTAAATTAGTAATGTCCTCGGTTAAACCGCCAACGACATATGTTTCGCCAATAACTCCCTCCATGAGCACTAATTCAATGGCGCGACAATGATCCTGAACGTATAACCAATCTCTAATTTGGTTACCGGCTCCATAAATTGGTACGGTACCATCTTCAAGAAGGTTGGTAATGGCTAGGGGAATCAGTTTTTCTGGAAATTGAAATTCTCCATAATTGTTAGAACAATTAGTAATTGTAATCGGTAATCCATATGTTTCTGCGTACGCTCGTACGAGGTGATCAGAGGCGGCCTTACTCGCTGCATATGGACTGCGCGGAGCATACGGTGTTAGTTCTGAGAAACAGTCCGTAGTGTGTAAAGGCAGAGTGCCAAATACTTCGTCCGTCGATATATGGTGAAAGCGAGCGACTTTATGTTTTATTGCAGACTGTAATAATGTGTGAGTACCAATAATATTACTTTGTAAAAAAAGATCTGGCTGTTTAATCGACCGATCAACATGAGATTCTGCGGCAAAATGAACAACAACAGCAACATCCTTCATAATTGTATCAACGAGAGTTGCATCTGTAATGTTGCCATGCACAAAATGCACTGATGATTGTTTTTCTAGGGTTTGGAGTGAAGATCGATTACCGGCATATGTCAATGCATCCAGAATTATTAGTTTGTTTTCCGGATGATTTTTGTTCCAATAGTAACAAAAATTTGTTCCGATAAAGCCTGCGCCTCCAGTTACTAAAATAGTTTGGTGATTTGAATGATGAGTTGGCATAGTGCAAGTCTATTATACCTATTCTGAATACGATTGATCAATCAGGCGTTGTGTCTCAGATCTACCCAGTTGATCGCGCACACGTACATACATATCTTCGAGCTTGGCGTATTTCTTGTTTTCCAGCCGATAGAGTTCTTGGAACAAACCAGCAAACAGTGCTAATAGAATTGTGGCAATGAGTAAAATGCGTGAGATTGTTTGAGGTGCAGGCAAGGAATTTTCTAATTTGTTTAACATTTTGTTTATTAGACGCATCACTTATACAAGATATGCTGGATTGTTTCTTTGAAAACAGCGCTATCTGTGGCAATATACACCCATTGATTTTGATAGCGCCATACTGGTGGATGAATCAAATCCCCATTAGTTGTATTGGGGGGAGCAACCGATAGAGAGTGGGTCACGATACTTGGCTTAGCTTCATTTCGAGCGAGCTCAAAACCAACTGAAAGTAAATCTACGAGTGGCCAGCTCTGTTCATAGTTTTCTGTATACCAATTAACTAAAGCTCCAACAAGTTTGGAATTTGTGACAATTTCTCTGGATTGTAGCTTTTTAAATAAAGCCAAAAAAACTTGTTGTTGGCGCTGGGCGCGAGAGTCATCAGTGCCAGTATCGCCTTCTGACTTTCTTGAGCGGACGTACTCAAGTACTCGAGCGCCATTCATTGTCTGTAATCCTTTTTCAAATGAAACAGTTTCTTGTAACACGGTCACGTTTGTTTCTTGGCTTGGATCAACATTCGGTCGGGGAAAATGTTCATCAATAAAAGCTTGGGGAACATCAACTTCCAGACCGCCTAAAGTATCAACAATGGCGGAGAGTTGCTCGAGAGTGACTGGAACAACGTAGTCGATTGATGCCCCCGTTATGTCTTCTATTGCTTGAGCAACATACGTTGTTGGCTGATCAGGATTATTTTTCTGTGAGTAAAAATATAATGCATTGATCTTTGTTTGAAATTTCGGCACCCATAAATCACGGGGCAAAGAAAGTAAATTAATCAGTCCAGAGTGACTATTAATTGAAGCCAAGAGTACAGTGTCAGTTAAAGCGGTTTGTTTTCGGGCAGCGACTTCATCTAAACCTAAGATCAATATTGTGGTAACACCATTGCTGTTTCGTGGTGGATTTTCCCAACTTGTTTGTACGAGAGCTGCTAGCGCTCGAATACTCATGTGGCTCGACTTTTGAAAGCTAGAAAAATGATG
>CAYNEP010000157.1:0-2303 GCA_964396255.1 uncultured Gammaproteobacteria bacterium
ACTCTAAACTATATAATGACAAACTTAATTTGTTAAACTGTCTCTCATAATGAAGAACATCTCATTAACTACAAGCCACCTCGAAAAATTAGGCCTAACCAGTGACGAAGCGCTCATTTATGAAAGTCTGCTGAAAGGATCTAAAAACCACTTAGAGCTTAGCCGAAACACTGGAATCGCCAGATCAAACGTCTACAGGATAGTTGATAGCTTAATAGATAAGGGTATTGTCCATGAGGCAACAACAGGAAACGATCAACTCATTGAGAGTGCCAATCCCCCAAGTACGCTCGAGCTCTTGGTCGCAGAACAGGAAGTTGAAGTTCTTGAGAAAAGAAATATTCTCAATGAGCTACTACCTATGTTAAATAACCTCAGAAACCAAGAGGATAATTTTTCAATTAAAAACTATAAAGGTGTTGCTGGTATGAAACAACAGCTATGGAATGGACTTAAGGCAAAGCAAGAAGTTGTAATATTTTCAAGTGGGTCGATAGCTAAGACAACAGGAGAAGCTTTTGCCGAAAAGTATCGACAAGAGGTCATAAACAGAGGCATCATGTGTAGAGCAATCGAGAACTTTGAATCAGACATAATTACTGATTCGAAAATTCCTGAATATTCAAAATACTACAATCTTCGCTTCATAAGCAGGGATGTTTTAACTATTATGCCTGAGATCACCGTTGTTGACGAAGTTGTCAATATTTCAAATAATTGGGCAAATACTATACAAATAGGTACTGAAATAAAAAACCCATTCTTAGCGACATTTATTCGTCAGATCTTTGAGCATTACTGGGATTTAGCCAAACCTCAAACTCAGAAATAATTCGTATACTAGAACGAAATTAAAGCGCCATGATAAAACTTGAGCCTGAAAACGAAGAATTCCGAAAGCTTGCACGATGGGAGTGGGATGGTCTCTTGAGTGACTTTAACCTTGCCAGTGGACATGCCAGAAACGACCCAAGCCCGCAACAGCAAGAAGTCTTGCTTAATTTATCATCTATCTACCAAGAATCTCTCATGCGGTCTCAACTTGATTTTCAAGAAGAATTTGAAAATCTCTATTTTAACTTGTGTGGACAAAAGTCATATAAGAATCTTCCACCAATTCATTATTTAAGCACATCATCAATCTCACTTCATGTTCTAGGACTTTACTGTCGATTGAACAATCTTTCAGTTGGAATGTTAAATCCAACATTCGATGTTACACCGCAAATATTTCGTTGCTACAATTTGGAACTCCACGAGATACATCAAAATTCATTTTTTGATGATATTGAAGATAAGAATCCCCAAGCACTTTTTTTAGTTTTGCCTAATAATCCAACAGGATTCGAACTCACTAAAGATGAGTTTATTAAACTTGCTAATTACTGTGTATCAAAAAAGAAATTGCTTATTATTGACTTTGCCTTTCGATTTTTTGGATCATATTCTTCATGGGATCAATATGAAATATTACTTGAAACAGGCGTCTCATTCATAACCCTTGAAGATACTGGAAAAAATTGGCCACTCAATGATCTTAAGTTCGGACCCTTAACATGTAGCAAGGATATATATTCGAAAGTTCAGAATGTTGTTGATGATTTTATTCTAAATGTCTCGCCCTTTATTATAAATCTTACTTCAAACTTCATACGCTGCGATTCTAATGATGGTAAATTGCACACTGCAACATGTGTTGCGGAGAATCGAAAAATGCTCCGAGGTCTACTGTCCGAGATTCCTCAATTCTCTTACGATAAGACATCCACAATGCCAACTGAATGGATTGAAGTTCCAAGCAATATTGATAATGTAATGTTCTCGAAATGGATTGCCAAAAATGGTGTCCACATCTTGCCTGGCTATAATTTTTATTGGCACGATCACCAAGATAGTCACAAACATATCCGCATTGCACTTTCAAGAACTCCAACGTCATTCCAAAAAGGAGCGTCAGAATTTGTACAACTTACAAAAGAATATTTAAGCAAGTGATAGTTATTTATTTGATACAATATTCGAGTGATAATCCAAATCTCAGAACTTAAAGATATTATGCTCAAGCTTTTAACGAGCAAGTATTACTCACATGAAGAGGCTGAAAGAATTGCAGAGGTTTTCCTCTATGCTGAACTTTCTGGAAAGAATACCATGGGAGTTATGAAATTGCTAGGATCAGAACCTGCGCAGAATATCCAACCAAAATATGCTCCAAAAATAATTAAGGAGACTGAGCTTTCGGCGTTAATCGATGGGGGGGGTGCGGCCGGTCCATTACCCGCACAAATGGCAACTGACAAGGT
>CAYNEP010000158.1:0-2302 GCA_964396255.1 uncultured Gammaproteobacteria bacterium
TAAAACCAACGAAGGCACAATATGAAATGTTGTCAGATTTTATTGATATTCGGAATAATTGGGATATAGCACATTCAAAAATCCGCCCACTTCCAAGCAATAATACTAGCAATCTTTTTTATTCTTACATGGACTATGCTTGGGAATATCATAGCCATATCTGCCAAATAACTAGAATGGTATTGCTTCGCGAACTCGGAGTAACTGGTTTATCTCTAGTAAATGATGGTGGTCTTTATACACTCCGTGTTAAATAGCAGATATTTTATTCATAACGTACTATAATGGATTAGTATCTATTGGTACGAAATTAAACGAGAAAAACATGGACGAGCTATTAACTCTAAAAGAGGCTGCAAATGTCCTCAAAGTACACCCCAACACCTTGAGGGATTGGGATAAAAAAGGGATACTTATAGCTGTTCGGATTGGTATCAAAAAGAGCTTGAGATACCGAAAAGAAGATTTAGAAAAATTTATAAACGAAAAGAACAAATAAATATGGCCTTAATCGATAATCAAACCCAGACAATGCATCAAGCGCTTATAAACGCTCTGTCCACGTCTGATAGTATCGATATCGAAGTTGGTTATTTCTATTTTTCCGGATTTGAGTTGCTTGCTAAGGAGTTAAAAGACAAAAAAGTGAGAATTTTAGTTGGCAAGCAGATCGACCCTAATGCAGTGCCAAAAATTATTGCCATGCAACAAAAAACGGGCAAATCTGTAGACTTTGACCGTTTTCAGCCCCAAGACACCTACTCTTCGAGATCAGAGCAAAAGTCAGATTATTTTCGGGGCTTTACACGTTTATTTAATGAAACACAGGTATTTGACGATCCCAAGTCTCAAGAAGCATATAAAATCTTTGAGCAAAAAATTATAGACGGTACTCTCCAGATTAAACTTACCAATACAGATGAGCACGGTAAAATTTATCTTGTCCACAATGCTCCTCAGTTCAACCAAGGCGGCGATTTCCCAGGAACGAGATTTTTGGGCTCTAGCAACCTTACTTACAACGGCCTTATTGAGCAAGGAGAGCTCAATGACTCCTCAAGAGACAAGCAAGTGTTTTTAGATGGATGTGCCAAATTTGAATCAATGTGGAAGGATGCACAAAACATTGATATCGCTACCCCAGAGAATAATGATGAGTTTAAAGATGTAGTTAAAAAACTCTGGATCAATGCTCTAGTTCAACCTTACTTAATGTATATTCGTGTTCTTCATGAGCTATTTGGTAAAGATCGTAACACAGACATCGAATCACCAGGGAAAATTACGGACGAGTCTTTCGTTGATCTTGAATATCAACTTGATGCTATCAGAATGGGAATTGATCGAATCAATCAATATGGTGGCGTGATTATAGCCGACGTTGTGGGGTTGGGTAAAAGTATTATTGCCTCCGCTATTGCTTACAACATGGCTCAAAAAGATCATCTGCATGTAGTAATTATTAGTCCTCATCATTTGATTACTCAGTGGGAAGAATATCAAGCGCACTTCAGATTGCCAGGCACAAAAATCTTTAGCTCTGGGAAAATTGATGAGGCTTATCAATGGTGTACAAATCAAATCACTGGCCCGATTCTTCTGATACTTGATGAAGCTCATCGATATCGCAATGAGCTAACAGATGACTATACACTTTTGCATTCGTTATCTCGAAGCAATGCTAATAATAAGGTTGTGGTTTTAACTGCTACTCCTTTTAATAACGATCCTAAGGATGTTTTTGCTCTGGTAAAACTTTTTCAGACACCTGGACAATCCACAATTCGCTCGGTCGATAATCTCTCGCTTCGTTTTAGAGAGTTAATTGATAGATATAAAAAACTACGATCTAGTCTTCGTGGTAATAAATTAACTCCAGACGAAATCACGGCAGAGACAAAGGAAATTGCCCAAGAACTCCGAAGACTTATCGAGCCAGTTATCGTCCGCAGATCGCGTTTAGACCTTCAGACAATTTCTAGATATCGCAATAACTTAATTAAACAAGGTATTTCATTTGCAAAAGTTGAGGGCCCGGATTTACTCGAGTATGAACTCGGAGATTTATTTGAGCTTTACTTAAACACTTTGGAGACTTTGACAAATGAGGACCACGGCTTTGAGGGTGCTCGATACAAACCAGTTACCTACATCCTGGACGAAAAAAGAGACTCCTTCAAAGAAAAGTATGGCGCATATCTAGACGATGTTGACCTTCAAACTGCGCAAAGCAACTTAGCTGCGTTTATGAAACGCTTGCTTGTCATGCGTTTTGAAAGCTCAAAAGAAGCATTCAGGATTA
>CAYNEP010000159.1:0-2299 GCA_964396255.1 uncultured Gammaproteobacteria bacterium
ATCCAGGAACTTCCTTATCACGGGAGTAGTTACCGAGAGTTCCCAGATTTGAATCAGACCGCAATTCCGGAAGGAATGATGCACTTCAACCACGATCAACGTGGGTACCTTGAGTCCCAACAGATTTACTCAAAAGGTTTGGTTTACAACAAATTGGATGTATTAACAGTTAATGAAAACAAAAAAAGAATTATTTACCTTTCTCATATAACTGGTAGGTTGTTTGCGGTATTAAAAGGTGCGATGAACTTTTATCAACTCTTCGGCTATCAGGGGACAGTAAAAGTTAATCTAACAATGAATGGGGTAGTTGACGTCTACTTATCTGAAATTAGACCGTATGGTCTTATTTTCTTTGGTGACGGCCACGAAGGTTTACTGCAAAATTATTCATGGGAGCTTGATCTCGAAACTCGAGATTTGAACGATCAAGTAAAGTTTGAGCAACTTTTCTACCGAATCCTGCGAGATATGCATTGGGACCTCGGGTTCAAAGAATTACCACAGCTGGTTTTTGACAAGTTCTTGGAACAAAACAGGCTGAGGTAATATGCCAAATACCAATAAACATGGGTTAAACCGTGACATTCCGCTTCCTATTAAACGCATTGTCAGGCAAAGGTACGGTTATGGCTGTGTTTTGTGTGGAGGTTTGTTCTGCCAATATCACCATTTTGATCCACCATTTGCAGAAGCAAGTGAGCACCAAGCCGATGGAATAACATTGTTATGCCAAAGACACCATGATGAAGTTACGAGGGGTAGAATATCCGAGGGAAAAGTACAAGCAGCGAACTCAAATCCATATAGCATAAAGAATAAAAGCGCAAAATATGTTTTCGAGGATCTATCGTTTCCACTCGAGGTTGGCTTGGGAGGCTTGGTTTTCATTTCTGCCGATGGCGTTCTTTTTAAGATTGATGGAGAGGCAGCAATGTCCGTTCAATATGACGACGATGGAATAGCCACATTTAGTGGTATCTTTTGGTCACCAAACGGCGAAAAGCTTGTGATTGAAAATAACGAGCTTACTGCGAGTACTGGCCATTGGGATATTGATTCAAAAGGTAGAGAAATAATAATCAGAGATTCCTCTCGAGAAATTGTCTTTCATTTAACTTTTAATCCACCACACAGACTCCAAATTGTCAAAATAAGGAATTTCTATAAAGGAACTACTCTTGACAGTGAGTTTTCCAAAAAGCTATTTCTCCAATCATCTAATGGGGCAACTATCAATTTTGTTAGTGGTTTTATTGCAATCGGCGGGGACGTCGAACTCAATAGACAAAAAGGAATAATAATTAGTGGCGGATCGTTGGTTATGGAAGCAGAGATGGAAAACGCATTTAAGGGAACAACTATGGATTATTTGATTAGTGAAGTTAACAAAATCAGGCACATGAGCTCTCTAGAGAAAACACATGACTAATCAACAACTTAAATCATTTCAGCACTATGTTCCTCGTTTTTTGTTGGAATATTTTTCCTCTGATAAATCCCTGTGGGTTTATGATAGGAAAGTAAAAAAGTATAGACCTCAATCAGCGAAAACGACTGCCGGAGAAAATTCTTATTACACCTTTACAAAAAAGGGTGGTGAACTCAGTTCAGTCTTGGAAGAGATGTTTAGTCAAATAGAAGGAGTTGCATCTGGACTAATAAAGGATTTAGCGTCCGGTAAAAATAACTTAGATTTGCAGGCAAAGGCTGATCTCGCAACTTTTATTGCAGCCCTATACTTGAGAGTTCCGAGTTCATTTAGCCGAACAGAGGAAATGAGTGTCAAGATGACGAAAGAGTTTATGAGTCGTGCTACAAGATTCGATGAGCACTTCAAAAAAGGAATGGAACATATTGAAAAGAATTTAGGGACAACAATCAGTGAGGAAGAGCGGAAAAATATAAGAAAAACATTTATTGATAAGAATTACGATCTTAGGTTCTCCAAAGAACACATGTTGAAATCAATGATGCAAATGTTTCAAGAGTTCTACTTAATTTTTGCTCAAATGGAATGGCATGTACTACGAGCACCAAATAATAAGGCTTTTATTACATCTGATAATCCGGCATTAACGTTCAATATAAAACCAGAGGGCTTTTGGGGAAGTGGAATAGGAATACTGGCTCCTAACTGTGAGACTACTGTCGTTCTTACTCCAAAATTGTGCATATTCTTATCCCAAAAACATAATCCAGACGCAATTGAATATGTGACAGCGAATCCTGAATTGGTCGATAATATCAACTTTAGAATAGCAGTCTGTTCTTCCCGTTTTGTCGTATCGCATAGTGA
>CAYNEP010000160.1:0-2295 GCA_964396255.1 uncultured Gammaproteobacteria bacterium
TTTAAATTCACTCTTTACCTGTTTTAATCGATGAGCGTTTTGTTTTTGTTTGAACAATTTAATACTCTCTAATGCGCTATTTCTCCATGAAAACTGTTGAGACCATGTATAGGCATTTTTTGAAAGCTGCGTACGTATTCTCTTATCCTTGAGAACCTTTTCAATGGCTTTTACAAACATTTCGACGTCTCCATAAGGAACGAGGTATCCTGAATAGTTGTGTTTTATTGAGTCTCGTAGTCCTGGAACATCAGATGCTATAACCGGGGTTCCACATGCGTTTGCCTCAATTACCGTTAATCCCCACCCCTCCATAGACGATGGATTAACAACAATCCAAGCTTCTTGATACAGTCTTATTTTTTCATCTTCAGAGACTTTACCTAAAAACTCAATGGATGCATGTATGCGTTTTGCATATTGGGATAGCTGTGTGCCTAGCTCGCCTTCTCCAGCAATAACAAATCGTGCTTTGGGGTTGTCTTTTTGGAGTATACTCGCTGCTTTAATAAATATGTTTATAGACTTATAGTGCTTTAATCTCCCCACGTAGAGTATTAGGGGTGTTTTAGCCTTCATGCCTCTTCTATACTTTTGAGTATCTATACCGTTGTAGATAATGACAGGATCAATAATCGTGAGATTATGTTCGAGCACCTCTTTCTTTGTAGATGGAGAAACAGTAATAAACTGAATATTCTTGTAAACGAATGGCATAACTTTAATCTCTAAAATTCGCGCAATCCATGAGACGGGGAAGCGCAATGATTTTCGAAATACGTCTTGATGCACATGATGCATAACTAAGTAAATCTGTTCTTTTTTTACATATAACGGAGTAAAAAATGGGATGCCATTTTCACAGTCCAAGATAATGTCGTACTTCCCTCTTAATCTGAAGACGTAGTACATGAGTGCCCAAAAATACACCATGTAAAAGCCACCTCTTCGAATAATCTGGATACCGTCAATAACTTCGTAGCGGAGATTCTTTGTGTCGTTACCACAAAAAATCGTTACCTGATTGCCTCTTCGTACCCACTCTTTAGATAATTCATGAATATACTGTTCTGCTCCACCAGCAAAAACATGTTTTGTATCTCGCCAGTTAAATATGAGAATGCGCTTTCCTCCGTTTTGTAATTGAGGTTTTTCAATGGGAAAGAGAAGATCGACAAAGTCTATGATATTGGCGAGTATAAATCCTCCCCCTCGTTGTAAGATGTGAAGCAGGGAAAGCATGAACATGTTGACAAGACTCGTGATAAGAATGACAGATATGACATCAGATAATGTTTTGTGATTACTTACAATTCCTGCAATCATACCTAGTGTTATGAGAAGCGATATGATTGGGAATAGATACTGTTTTCGTGCAAGATGATAGATGTTAATAGTGGTTGCTATGGTATAGAGAGTTATCGCAAGCGCATAGGTATTGAGGTAGGGTAAAATGCTCAGTGCCTTAATTCCAAATACAGAGGGGAGTAGATAGGGTCCCGTAATTGCCAAGCCAGCAAATGCAATAAGGGTTAAGATTGTTGTTGCAGAGAAGAGAAAATAAAAGTTTCTATTCGGATCTTTTCGAGCACCTTCGTCACGATTAACAAATGAAATCATGAACGTATTAAACAACGAGCCAAAAAAGAAAATCATCTTACCAACCAATGAGAGAAGCGCGTATTTACCCGCGGTGTTTGCATCAAAGTAGTGTTTAGTCAAAATGATATCAAATGTCAGAAATGCGTTGGTTGATAATCCGGTAAACAACGATGCGAGAAAGAATTTCTTTGAAAAACTAAAGTGATGTTTTTGTGTTGCTTTGTATGGCTTGATGAGCCTTTGAATGATGCCAAAGGTGACAACCGATGAGATGACGATTGCTGAGGGAATAGCGAGGTATACATACTGACTCAGATGAAGCTGTGTCAAGAGGAATCCAAGAAAAAGCTTAGATGAAGACTCCGTTAAGATAATCACACCGGTGTAAATATACAGGAGGCGAGATTGCATATAGGATTGACTAATCGTCGCAAACAGGGAAAACACGAGTACGGGCAAGAATGAAATGACAGGTAGAAGTGTTGATACGTGAAAGAAATGTTGTAAGAACGGAGATGTGAGAATCCAAAGAATGGAAATAGAAACCACAAGGGGAACTACCTTTTTCATGAGAGTATTGTGATAGGCAGTTCCTGTCTCTATTCCAAATCGTGCCGTTACAAATGCAATTTTTTGATTCACGGTGGCTCCCAACGCGCTGAGGCCGATACCACTTAAGTAGAGGAAGGTATT
>CAYNEP010000161.1:0-2281 GCA_964396255.1 uncultured Gammaproteobacteria bacterium
TCATCGTTTAGAAAACTCTTGAATTGAACAACTAAGTTCAATTTTGATGACGTAGCATATGCTATTGATAACACGATAGGATGTAAAATAAGAAAGAGTAGCGTTAGATAGCCGTTAAGCCTATGAAATCTTGTCAATTTATCAAGTCCAAATACACGCTCAACCCATGCGGTCCTGCCCATAACCAAAAACTGCAATAAAACACAATATGCAAGTAACAATCCAAATAAACGACCAAATGCATAAAGCAGTGTGGTCTGATCGTACCCAATCATAAGAATCGATCCCCTGAACCAGTAATAGAAAATGGGTAATAATGTGAGGCCTAAAAATAGGTATAATGCGTATTTCTTCATCTTATATAAGCAACACGACACTTCGCATTATTTGAACAATGCGAAGTGTCAATGTTAGGCATAAAATTATTTGACAATTAGTGTCCCTATCTGACCTTGTGCTTTATGTTGTCCTACTGAGCAGTAGAACTCATAAGTTCCTGCCTCTTCGACCATAAATTCAACTGTACCTGTTGTACCTGATTTAGTAACAGGCATTTTCACATTAAGGTCATCAATGACGAAATCATGCATCATGTCAACGCTTTTCATAACAATTTTAATCTTTTGACCTTTTTTTGCATTAATCACGTTTGGCTTGTAGTAAAACGCACCAGCTTCAATCTCAACTGTCAAAACCTGAGAGTCATCCTCTGCAACTTCACCAGTTGGCTGAGCTTGGTTACTTTCATCCATATCACCTGTAGATGTTGGTAATACTGCATCAGTATCAGATGGTGTCTCAGTAACAGTTACTACTGCTTCATTTTGAGCTTGATTGCCGTTACCACGCATCATTAGCGCTGCAATTGCAACAATTATGACGACTATAATAATGCCAGCAGTCATTGTCGCGTTTGATTTAGTTGTTGTTGGCTCCATAATTTCACCTCCTCTCGACGGTTATATATTCCCCATAATGTTATATTCTTGTTGGCTATTCTGGCTCATTATAACGTATGATAAATAGTAATGGCATATATTTTATTCCTATTATTTCAGTTCATATTCCTACTCATTTTTATAGCAGTTATGTTTAGCTTGCTCTATTCAAACTTTAAGGGTGCGCCATGGGTTAAGTCTCCAGACAAGAACATTGACGCGCTACTAAAGCTCGTTAAAATCCCTATGGACGCCTCAATAATTGAACTTGGATGTGGAACGGGTGGCGTTTTGAGAAGACTATGCACGAACCCCACAACTTCCGGATTGGGAATCGACATAAACCCACTACTGATCTTTATAGCGCGCATTATTGCTAAACATAATAAACAAAAAAACGTACAATTTCGTACTTCAAGCGTCTATGATGTATCACTTAAGAAGTTCACTATAGTCTATTTGTTTTTAATGCCAAAAATGCTTGAGAAGCTCGTGCCTCAATTTAATAGAGACTTAAAAAAAGATACACTTATTATCTCTTTAGGATTTAAAATTCCAGGTTTAGATAACAAACTCACTAAAACAATTAATACTCATCCGTATACAACTCATTTATATAAAATGTAATCATTAATAATGAAAGTACTAATATCAGGAGCTGGCATCGGTGGCTTGGCATGCGCAGCTTTTTTAGACAAAGCTGGAATCAATTATAAAATTGTTGAGCGCTCACATGCATATTCAAATATGGGATTTGGGATTACACTCCAGCCAAATGGATTGAGGATTCTCAACAAATTAGGAATTGCACAGTCAATTATTACAAAGGGGTGTATAATCCCAAAGATAACTATAAAAAACTATAATGACAGGCTTATTCGATCATATGGTGTTGAGGAGATAACTAAAAAAGTAGGTCAAATTTATGGCATTTACCGCCACGACCTTCACGACACACTTGCAAAACTTATTGACCCTAAAACGGTTTTATTTTCAACAACAATCGATTCTATTGCTAATCATGAGAATGGGGTTGATGTAAAACTCTCAAATGGAATGAAAGAGAAATATGACCTTGTTGTTGCCGCCGATGGTGTCAGATCGTCGTTAAGAGAAAAAGTAACTGCTGTTTCGCCCCAATTTTACAATTTTTCAGTGTGGATTTACTGGATTGACGGCAAGCTTGAGATACCAAGTGGAGTCTTCTTAATGCTTGGAGACGACGCACATATCCTAGTCGTTCCTGTATCAAAAACACGACATGCAATTTACCTTATCGTCAAAATGAAGGCAGGATTAAGAGAAACAATTGATGATCAGGTGCAACACTTGAGGCGTGTGTA
>CAYNEP010000162.1:0-2264 GCA_964396255.1 uncultured Gammaproteobacteria bacterium
GTTAAGGCGAGTGTAGTAATGGTACATGGGTTTGGAACTAGTAAGCATGAAACTGCTGAGTATTTCGATGATATTAGCCTAGCACTCACAAATCATAATTTTCGAGTTGTGAGATTTGATTTGAGTGGATACGGCAATAGTGAGGGTCGTGAAGAAGACGCTTGCTATTCAAAGCACGTTCTTGATCTTAAGTGTATTCTAAATTGGGTAAAATCTAATTTTAAATCTCCAATCTATATTTTCGCTCAAAGCATGGGTTGTTGGGTCACATCTCTAGCTAATCTAGACGGTATCAGTAAAACAATAATGACTGGAGTGCCGAATTCAAATCCAGAGATCGTAGTGACTAGAGTAAAGGATCGTTTTGGATCACGACCTGGTGCAATCTTAAACTTGGATGGAGTCAGCTTACTACCCCGCTCGACAGGTAAAATCCAAAAAATCGGATCTCAATTCTGGCTAGATATAAAAAACATCAAGCCTGCAAAAATAGTTGAAGATTATTCTAAGAAAACTGAGTTACTTATTGTACATTGGGAAAGTGATGAAATTATCGGTAAAGATTATTTAGATGAATACGACAAAATTTCATCGCTTAAAAGTATTTGGTTGCCAGGTGATCACAGTGTCACGAAACCTAGTGATCGACAAAACTTTATTCAGAAAATGTTGAGTTTTTATGGGGATAGCAAACAATGAAAATCGCTATTGTTATTGGTTCAACTGGTGGGATAGGCAGTGAGCTAGTTAAATCTCTCGAACTGGATGGATACAAAGTATTGGGAGTATCTAAATCTGGGTATATCAAATGTAACCTAACTGAGCTAAGCCAAATACATTCCGCCATCACTTCAATCAAAGAAAGTGCTGAACAAATCGATTTACTGATCAACGTCGCAGGTACTGCCACGTACAAAAATCTCACAGATGTTACAGACCAAGATATGCAAGATGCTTTCATGGTCAATACTATTGCTCCCGCTATATTCATTCGTGAGTTACTACCTATAATGACCTCGGATAGTCTAGTGTTAAATATCGGCTCTGGTGCTGGCACAATCCCCATGAGAGGACGAACTATCTATTGTGCAACTAAATATGCACTTCGAGGACTATCGCTAAGTCTAAATGAGGAATATAAAGACAAATCACCAAAATTCTGTTTGATTACTTTAGGTAGTACCTTGACCGATTTTGGGAATATGAGTATCGAAGAAAAGAAAGCGGAATTTTCCAAGGGTAAAGCCTATTTCCCCGTTGATTTTGTCATCAACAAACTTATGGAAGTAATCCACAACCCAAATCCAGAGAATGAAATTGTTCTGTTCCCTGGTGATTATGGATTTGGAGAATGGAAGAAACCATAACTATCGGGTTAAAGGTATAATACTCAAATTATGAAAACAGAAGCTATTATTTTTGACTTAGATGGTACTGCGATAGATTCGCCGGTACAGAAATTGCCAAGTGATCGACTCATTACAGCTATGAACGATCTCCGTCAAAAATACTACTTGTGTGCCGCCACTGGTAGATGTTGGACATTCGCAAAAGATGTTATTCAAGGACTAGACCTTCAAGACTTGTGTATTATTTCTGGCGGTACACAAATTTGTGACCCAAAAACTGGTGAAGTAGTATGGCAAAAGGACATAACTCCCCAAGCTCTAGAAGAAGTAATTAAAGTTTTCTCAGAAAACGGGGAACAAAAACTCATTTTCAATGATTATACGGAAGATGATTATTTTAATGGTGGAACATACCCTAGAGATTTTGATGTTTCCCAGCGAGTTAATTGGTTATCACAAAGTTTTGTGCCTGATGAGTTAGCTATGAAATTACATGATAAGCTTGACCTAATCCATGGGATAACTTGCGTTATGGTGGTGTCACAAAAACCAGGATGTAGAGATCTCCACATAGTTAATGCTGAAGCTACAATAGAATTTGCCATTTCTGAATTTCAAGGCAGATTGGGAGTCACAAAGGAAGCAAGTATTGGGATTGGAGACGGTCACAACGACATTCATCTCTTTAATTCAGTTGGCACTAAGGTTTCTATGGGCAATGCCGTTGATGATCTTAAGAAAGTTGCGGATATAGTAATTGGTGATGTTAAAAATGAAGGTTTAGCAGAATATTTTGAACAATTAGTGAAGTAGTAATTTTAAGCAAATCATCTCCCATAAAAACTCTCTCCTCATGCTCCCCTGCTCTGCATGGCGGAAGGAAGGGGTGGGGGGAGGGAATCCGCCATGCAGAGG
>CAYNEP010000163.1:0-2223 GCA_964396255.1 uncultured Gammaproteobacteria bacterium
CTAGGCAGAATATTCAAACCTTTGTTACAATTACACCATGAATAACCATGAAAGAATACCAGACAACTTACTGAAGAGACTTGGTCTTAAAATCGGTCATTACTCTGATAAAGAGAACATCACTGGTCTTACAGCTTTTATTGCTGAAAAAGCAGCTGATATTGGCATAGATATTAGAGGTTCAAATACTGGAACTTTTAATACTCCGGCTTTTTCTCCCAAAGCTGCTGGTAAGGCTGTTCATGCAGTTGTTTTAACTGGTGGTAGTACCTATGGATTAGCCTCAGCTGTAGGCGTTATGGAAGAATTAGCTAACAAAGGAATAGGTAATAAAACAAGAGCTGGCATAATCCCGGGAACCACAGGAGCTGTAATTTATGATATTGCAGTAGGAAATAATACTCATCCAGCTATTGAGGAAGGTCGTAAAGCTGTTCGATTAGCAAGCCAATCAGTCCCTGAGCAAGGTAATGCCGGAGTTGGTATTGGTGCTGTTGTAGGTAAATGGTTCAAAGGAAAACTCATGAAAGGTGGATTTGGTATTGGAGTTGCTTACTTGCCGCATGACATTATCGTTGCTGCTTTTACTGTTACCAATGCTTTAGGTGACATTGTTAATCCTAAAACAAATAAATTCTACTCTGAGACTGGTGGTCATACTGACATCCATGCTGACTTTGGGGGTTCAATTGAACACTTAACAGCAACAATGGATTTAACTGGCAACACAACATTAACTGTTATTGCTACCAATGTAGCGATGGAGAAAGAACAACTCATGAAAGTTGCCGAGTTCACTCATGATGGTTACGCTCGGGCAATTCATCCAATTCATACCAACATGGATGGAGATGTAGTCTTTGCTTTATCTTCCCGAAGCGGAGAGAGAAAAACATTCCCCGTCATGAACCCATCAACTTTAATAGACTTTATTGGTCTCGGTGCACAAGAAGCTGTGGTTAAAGCTATTAATAGTAGTGTAGTACATGCTAAAAACATTGAAGGCATTCCTTCTTTTGCAAAATAAGTCTTTTAGTGGAGCATCAGAAAACGAATTTCTTCAATTGTGTTACAATAAACAACATGAGTAAATTAATTACATGTATTTGGTTTGCAAACAATGACGGTGAAGAAGCCGTTAATTACTACATAGACACTTTTAATAAAGCTCCTGGTGAACACTCAGCAAAATTAGGAGACATCACAAAGTCCCCGAAAGCATCTGAAGAAGTTTCTGGTAGACCCGAAGGATCTGTAATGACTGCTGAATGTGAGATTGATGGAATAAGCTTTATGGCACTAAATGGCGGTCCTGTTGAACAATTCAAACTTAACGGGTCTGTATCTTTTATAGTTGAGTGTGAGACACAAGAAGAGATTGATTACTTCTGGGAAAAGCTTTCTGCTGTTCCAGAAGCTGAGCAATGTGGATGGTGCACTGATCGGTTCGGTGTGACGTGGCAAATAGTTCCAAGAATTTTGGATGAACTCATGCGCAATCCTGAAAAAGCTGAGGCTGTAACCGCTACTTTCATGCCGATGAAAAAGCTTGATCTTGAAACAATTAGAAAAGCTGGCGAATAAAGAATTGCACAAGACAATAAATTTATTTTTGAAACTTCACATCAATAGCCTTTTACTAAATCTATAAAGTTCTGAAAATAATGTAGCTATTGTATTAGGATTTATTATTGCTTAGATTGTTGTTTGTTTAGTTGCTTATTATGTATAGATATGCTTTTTCTGTTATGATTCAGTAATGAGCGAAAATACGAACCATTTTGAACCAATACACCAGCCAGACATACGAGAAGTACTTGGAGGGTTTGAAATGGATGTACAGTTGCAAACATCTGATATTGTATTTGATCCTGCAAACATAGTATTTATAGTCTTACCTAAGATCTGGACAATTGATGAATATAAAGAAATATATAATATTCCACCCAACGACACCGTTAAGGAGTTAATAACGACACAAACTCCTTTTGTGCCTGGCATTAAGCCATACGGAGCGTGGGTGCTTGTATTTAATCCGCTTGAACTCAAAGGAGGCTCAGGGATTTTAACGTATGATAGTGACACATCAGTCTGGAGAGAGGATGAACAAAAGGGTAGAATCAAATTCCGTGATCCCAATGCATTGGTGAATGCTCTAGCAGAAAAACTGGAAATTGAACAAGTCCCATTAGACGAAGACCAAATAAAACAACATCTCGAAGA
>CAYNEP010000164.1:0-2222 GCA_964396255.1 uncultured Gammaproteobacteria bacterium
ATTCTTTGTAAATAATTTCTGATATCTGGGCACCATGATAAGTTTGTTCCGTCGAGCGTGGCCAGAAATTTGGAATGCCTGTTGAACCTGAACTCGCTGACAAGAAGTATGAAGATTCGATTTTACCATCCATGCATAAATCACTTAATTTATATTTATTTATATAGTTTTCTTTGTCAGTGATTGGAACGTTGATAAAGTCTTCTATTGTATTTATTTTAGCGGGGTTAATTTTGTTTTTTTGTAGAAAATCTTTGTAGGCCGGAACTCGTTTTGCAGCTGTTTTAAACAGACTAAGAGCCATTTTTTGGCCAGAATTTTTCCAGAAAGTATCACTCTTGGAACGATAAGTTTCTAGAATTCTTTCCGGATCACTGTTTTTAAATTTATTGAAATAATCCATATTAGAATTACATTTTCATAAAGACTTCATCTCTTATGATCTTGGCCATTTGTCCAGATTCGATCGTCTTTGATAATTTTTCTATATCTATCGCGAGTGGTCTATTTTTCCCTACGTGTCTTGACTCTCCGCGGATAAACTCATAAAGCGGTCTAGTCCGGGGCGAAAGAAGTGCTGACCCACCTCTCAAGTCGACGGCCTGTGAAACAGCGAGCAAGTTTCCAGCTAGTGAATATTTAAGTAAGTTCAAATTTTCTAGAGCCATTATGCCCGACGTCACTGCGTGAGTAGTTATGTCCTGATTCCTTTCCTCGTGGATTCCAAACATTGTACTAACCGGAGCGGCAAGCAACATCGAGTAGACTTCGAGCATCCCTGACTGTATTTGTACGCCTTTAAATGTGCACTGATCGATAGATCTCAGATCGGAAAGGTTTGCAGGTAAACCATTGTTGTCGACAGGGTCTATCATTCTTGCCAAATGTCTATCGTTTTTCTTGATGAGTTGAGTTATTATCTTCCTCATGGAATCTATCACTTCAACCATATGCATGGCTAGAAAATTTCCTCCACTTACCCACTGCCACGGTTCTTCACCATCCGTGGCATATTCATCAGCAACCCAAAGCGGATTGTCCGAAACACTATTTGCGTTTACCGAAATTACATTTAAGCACCATTTCATTTTTTCTATCATGACGCCTTCAAATTGAGGAATGCATCTTATACTATAGCCATCTTGTACTTTGATACCGTTTTCTCTGATTTGGTGACCGGCCATCTCCTGACGAGCTAGTTTGCTATCCTTGAGGAGAAATCTATAAACCTCCGACGATTCAGCCTGCCCTTTGTGAGGTCTTACGACAGAAAGTAACGGGTGGAAAGATCTATCACTACCTTTTAGTACTTCGATAACCATTGCTCCCAGTACTTGTGATATTTGGAAGTACTCGATAAGTTTGTGCACCACAATGCACGCAAACGAGTTTGAGAAGTTATCTCCATTAACAAGAGCGAGACCTTCTTTCGGGTCTAAATCCAATAAAGAAATTTTATTTCTTACAAGCGCTCGCTTCGCGTTTTCGATTTTTCCTTTCTCATTTACAACTTTCGCACCATTAACTCTACTTAGTACGCTTATTATTCTTTGGTTGTGTGTCAAGTCCCCTGAAGCACCAACTCCACCAAATTCACTAACTACAGGAGTAATATTTTTATTTATTAACTGTAGATAATTTTCTAGCGTTGAGAGTCTAATCCCGCTTACTCCTTGCAATAGCATATTGACTCTTATAAGCATTGCAGCCCGTGTTATTGACCGGGGTACGTTTTTTCCAGTCCCTACGTCAAGAAAAACGAGAGAATCAGAAATCATTCTGGCCGCATTTACGCGATCTATAGAGTCGCCTTTGTTGTGAAGTCTGGCAGCTTGACCACCAAATGAAGAATTTGTCCCATACACGGGTACTCCCTCCCTGACATTTTGTAACATTTTTTGATGAGACAAATTTATCAAGTTAACTACATTTTTGTTCTTTGTGATCTCTATCTTGGGATCGGAATAAGCGCAGGCGACAATTTCGTTGAGTGTGAGACTTTTTCCGTCGATAACTATATTTTTTCGTGGAATGTTTAGCGATTTATCAATCGCCCGTAGAGTTTTTTGATTGTAGTCAATAATCATGCCAGCAGTTTAGATTCTATCTCATCCTATAAAAATATACAAAAGCATTTTTACTCGCGAGTAGTGCTCTAGAGGGGGGGGACAAATCTGGAAGTTTCGTCGACACAGTCTATCGAGTAATAACGATCGGATCCT
>CAYNEP010000165.1:0-2204 GCA_964396255.1 uncultured Gammaproteobacteria bacterium
GGAGTCCAATAATCATGAGAATACTCCCCTGATTAACATTAGATGGTTTATTGACTTTCTTTCCAACAGCGCAGATAATTATGTCGGATTCTTGAATGAAACTTTCAGGTTGAGGCGTTTGGATTTTAAGATTGATGTAGTTAATTTTCATGTTAGAAAGTGTCTTACCAATGGGTGCCCCTCCAGTTTCCCCCCGTCCTAAAAGTACTATCTTTTTTCTTTTAATGAGCCCCTTTATAAATTGAGCGTCTTTCTTAAGGTTAACAATGAAGTTCTCAACATTGTCTCGATCTGAGGGAGTGAAGACATATTTCAAAACAGTTAATACTGCCAAACCCAAGGGTGGTGAATGGGGACTTTTTTTGGAAAAACCTTCAATTTCCTTTTGTGGCGGAATATAATTAACAAGAGTTTCTGAGGCTAGATTTGCAGGCAGTGGACGTTGGACTATCATTGCTGTCACCTCGGGATCGTGACCAAGATCAGATATTGTTCTGATAAACTCTTCAAACTTTGGAGACTTTTTAAAGTTTACGTGTTGAAATATTGCTCCAATTTCTTTTGCTGCCCTCTCTTTATTTGAAATGAACTGTTCGTTTTCATATTTTGAACCAACAGAAACAACAACTAGTTTTGGAGCCTTCTTACCTTCTTTTATTCCGCTCTGAACGTCACTTCTTAACTTAAGAAGAAGTTTTGCTGCTATCTCTTTGCCATTTATCAACATAATTTTTTTGGATTAGACAAATGTTGCGCTTGCAACTTGATCATCCTTTTTTGAGAATCTCATTAATATAACCCCTTTTGCAGTTCTTGATAGTTTTGGAATTGTTGCAACGTCAATTTTTACAACTTGACCTTGTCGCGATGTAATAAGTAGTGTTGGTTTTTCATCATCTACAAATCCTGAGAAACAAATAGGACCATTTTTCAGGTCAACAGTTGCAAGGCGAACACCCTTGCCTCCTCTACCTTGAACTGGAAAGAGGGAAATATTTGTAACCTTTCCAACGCCATTTTCAGATAGCACAAGAAGATTTCTTTTCTTGTCACCCTTCTCAAATACATCCATAGAAGTGACACTTTCATCTTTTTCTAGTTTGATCCCTCGAACCCCAGCCGCACCTCGTCCCATTGATCTGACATCATCCTCAGGGAACACGATTGCCTGACCGTGACGCGTTGCAATATTAACATTCATATTTCCAGATGTTAAACGCGTCCATTGAAGGGAGTCACCCTTGTCGAGGCCAATTGCGATAATGCCGTTTGTTCGTATATTCTTAAACAGACTGAGCTTTGTTTTCTTAACGGTTCCATAGGTTGTGCACATGAAAATGTTCCAATTACTTTGATCGTCAAGCATCTCTTGTGATATCGTGAGCATTGATGTGACAAGTTCTCCGCCATCTAGATTGAGAAGATTGACAACCGCCTTACCTTTTGAGGTTCGAGTTGCTTCAGGAATCTCCCAAACACGAGTCTGGAAAATCTTACCTCGATCAGTAAAGAACATAATATAGTCATGAGTAAGCGCACTTGTTATAATGCCAACCTCATCCTCTTCTTTTGTGGCCATACCAGTTACTCCCTTACCACCTCGTTTTTGTAGTTTGAATGTTTCTCGAGGAACAGTTTTGATGTACCCCTCAGTTGTGAGCGTCACAATAACTTCTTTGTTTTCGATAAGTTGCTCGTCTGAAATTTCACCTGGCCTGTTCTTAAATACCTTAGTTCGTCGCTCGTCACCATAGTTTTCCTTAATCTCAAGAAGCTCTTGCTTGATGACGTCAAAAATATTAAAAACACTCTTAATAATGGTCTCAAGCTTATTAATTTTTTCAGTAAGCTCCCTTAACTCCTCTTCAATTTTTGCACGCTCAAGTCCTGTGAGACGCTTTAATTGCATGTCAAGAATCGCTTGGGACTGAATATCAGAGAAATCAAACTTAGCAATAAGCTGAACTTTAGCCTCTGCCTCACTTGGTGCTTTTTTAATAACAGCAATAATCTCATCGATGTGATCGAGCGCTTTAAGGAGCCCCTCAAGAATATGTGCCCTGCGCTTTGCGCTTCTGAGTTCAAAGAGTGATCGACGTTTGATGATGAGCACTCTGTGTTTGAGATATTCCTCAAGTATGGTTTGTAATGACACAGTTTGTGGCGTGTCATTGATGAGTGCAACCATATTAACGGGGTACGTT
>CAYNEP010000166.1:0-2193 GCA_964396255.1 uncultured Gammaproteobacteria bacterium
TAGTTCTAGTGCTAAGACTACGAGGGCTACATGATGATGCAGATCAAACGTTAAAGGAATGCCAAGAGTAAGTATATAGTACACTGTTCCATAAATAAGCTCGAACAAAAGCAGTATTACTAATAGTTTTGTGACAAGAAAAAAAATACTTCCTCTGATAGGTGCATGCTTACATGTCCCTTCTTCATGATGTTGACTATATATTTCCATAACTATGTGCAGCCTCGACTGATTGCAATCCTAACGTATCTAAAATTATTTTTGATCGTTCACTCACAGATACTACCGGTACTCTCACAACTTCATACAATAACTCTCTATAGGTAGAGTAAATCAGCTGGTCAATGTATTTTGCGACTTCTTCATTTTCAGTTCGCGCATAATCTTTTTCAAAAGGAAGTAGATCAAGAAGGAATACAGCTTTATACCTTTTTCTAAGTACAGCCTCTTTAACATATAAATCATCTGTTCCAGCAACTCTTGTATATGCAAGAGAATCAGGCGTTCCCCTATCATGGAAACAAAGTTTGTCAGGCAACAGGATATTCTCTAGTGCAAGCTGAATATCTAGTACACTTTGATTAAATCCTTCTTCATCGCGTCTGATCTCTTGAGTCGTAAGACCACTCTCAATTCCCATATCAATAAGTGTTCTTGCAGATTCAGGAGAACTGTGAAAATTAAGACTTTTTAGATGTTTTACCGTTGTTGTTTTTCCAGAAGATGGCCCACCTGTAATTACAACCCAGCTTGTCTGTATTTGCTTTACCTTTTTTTTCATATACTTATTTTTGGTAGAAATGCCGGTGTTCTCTTCACATAACTTTCATATTCCTTGCCACACACTAAGTCCATTTCAAAGTCTTCTTTTTCTTCAATCTGATAGCCTTTACCTTCTATCTTTTTTTTAGTCATTATTAGTTCACCTCCGTTCTTTTAAGATTCGTTTAATGTTTATGGCCTTTTCCACCCATCATAAACATCATCATAACTGGGCATAGTAAGACTATTGCTAACGGCAACAGTACTGACGCATCAATCGATCTCTGGAAAAACAGGAAAGCTCCTGCAGCCAACAATACTATCCATAAGTTCCAAGTTGTTAATAGTTTTTTAATATTCATAAGTCACCTCCTTCTATTTATTTTGACCATATACTTATTCCATTTGGTTGTTCACCTATATTTATTTTCCTAATTTCAATATCTCTTTCAGTGTCAATTATTGAGACATCGTTACTCAAGAGATTGGTAACATAGGCACGCTTCCCATCTTGAGAGACTACTATTCCATGTGGAGCTCTCCCTACTAATATTGTTTTGATTACTTCTTTTCTCTCTACATCAATTTTATATACCTTGTTATTTTCTGGCTGATTGAAATAGTAACCTTGATCAACAAGATAGACATATTTTGAATCAGGTGTTGGATACATCTGTACTGGGCCTTTTGATTCTTCTGGTAAATCAACGTAGGAAATTTTCTGTGAGTTCAGGTCATACAATGCAAGCTGCTTAGTCTCATAGACAGATGCCATAGCATAGTTACCATCTGGTGTGATTGCTGTTTGTACTGCTGCACCTGGTAATGATATTTCAAAGTATGTATCATCCGATAGCTTTAGAATGCCTAGTGCTTTACCTCCCATCATTGCAATAAATGCTTGAGAGCCATTGGGAGTTATTCTTAATCCATGTGGTTGCCCGTCTTTTGGAGTGGAAATTTTTTTAACCACTTTGTATGTTGTTGTATCAATTTTATATATAACATCTTCCATTTGTGCAGTTATATATGCGTACCTATCATCAGGCGTTATAACAACGTGAGCAAGATGGCTCTCTGAAGCAAGAGGAATACGTTTAACGATCTCATCTTTTATTGGATCAATAACGATAGCTTCATCCCTAGCACTCGAGTCTTCATGTATATCCATCTGGGCATACGTCTTGGGAATAATTCTAAAACTCTGACTCGTATGTTCCCCTTCTACATTTGCGGTAACCCATATGCTTTTCCCATTGGGAGAAACTTGCACATTATGTGCCATATAATGGCTATCATCTTTGGTAAGATCAATTTTTTTAAGTACTTTTTGTGAAGAAACATCAAAAACTGCAACTTTTCCTTCCTTTTCAAGTGCAACATACACCTTCCCTTGCATAGTTTGAACCTGATTATCTTGGGAAAAAAAAT
>CAYNEP010000167.1:0-2177 GCA_964396255.1 uncultured Gammaproteobacteria bacterium
CAATCCCTAGTTCTTTATCTGTTTCAAGTATGTGTGCTTTGCCTTCAAAATACACTCCAGCAGCTGATTCATCAAGCGAGTGTTGTTTAACAATGTTGCCAGCTACCTTTGGATTTTTAGCAATTTCAATACTATGGCGTCGTGATGATAAGGAGCGAAAGTAAAGATTCAGGTCGTCGTCATATGCAAAATGGACTTCGCAAACCCATGGAGAATTATCCTTTACAGTAGCAAGTGATAAATGTAGCACATGTGGTAGGTATTCACGAATAACCTCTTCAACGTCAATATTTGTAGGAGCGTTCATAGATAGGATTATACCTAAGTTCAAGTCCATTTGGCTCTCTAATGATGAAGCACTTAGAGGATATTGTCTTGAGATTAGTGAGGATTATGAATGATCATTCGAGCAAAAGACGTCTCGTTTGTCTATTGATTCATTCAGTTTTTATATGTCATGTTTATCTGAATTATTACGTTTGATACAATACTGACATGAGCTCAGTCCCGTTAAATAATGAAACACCCAAACAACGCTCCAGGCGTATTCTTAATCAGCTGAGAGCAAAATATCCAAAGGCTTATTCATTTGACCTCGATGGACGCTCGCTTCATTTTGTGTGCGAGATTGAACCAACGGGAGATCATCCAGAATATGATCTTGCTGTTGAGGTAATGATTAAGACCCTTCCGCACAAGCATTACAAAATGACACAGCGCTACAAGATTCTTTCTGGGAGACTCACCTTACATGTCGATAATAAGACTGTCAAACTTCAGGAGGGAGACACATATACCATATTTCCAAATGTGATTCACTGGGCCACTAGCGAGGGTGAGTGTTGGGTTGAGTTACGTTCTGAGCCGGGATGGACAAAAGAGGACCATATAGTGGTTTAGGCTTTTGTGAAGTCTTGTTAATTGAATAATGATAGATGGCTTGATATAATCAATCGCACATACTTTTTTGATTTAAAAATATGGTCGAACATTTAGATTCAGGTAGATCTCAAACTTTCTTCGATGTTTTTCTAGACGGCAAACCATTGCCACTTTCACCAGAGAGGCGGAGAGAGCTTCCGATAAATGTAGTCTGCGGAGGTGATTCCTCAGAAAGGCCAGGATCAATCAAATCTGGTTTTACAGTAGCAGCTTTATTACATCAGGCTGGATATGCTCGCGTTCAGACAGTTGATGTAAGAAGGGATAGTCTGCATTTACTTGCAGCGAGAGAATCGGCTGGGGTTGCATTTGTAACGCTTCATGGTGGGTATGGTGAAGATGGCACTTTACAAGGTATGCTTGAAATGCTTGATATTCCTTATACTGGAAGTGGCGTAGCAGCAAGCGCTGTTTCTGCTGATAAAGCACTTTTTAGTAGGTTTGTTCGAGGGCTTGGATATAACGCCCCACGACAAGATGTAGTTGGTAGTGTAGAGGTGCTAGAAGCGATTGATATGATTTTTCCAAAAGTGATCAAGCCCGCCTCGTCGGGTTGCTCATATGGAATCTTTTTCTCAACAAATAAAGATGAGCTTATGCGACAAGCAAGAATTACAGCAGAATTTGGAAGCAGAATCATTGTAGAGGATTATATTCCAGGTAGAGAGGTAACAGTTGGATTACTTGAAGATCCCAATGGTGGTCAGCCCGTCATTCTTCCTCTTTGCGAAAATAGATTAGTAAGACCAATTCTTGATTTTGAGGCTAAAATTCAAGGCGGAGAGCATTTGTATGAAGTGGAGCTTCCTGCGCAATTAGATCCATTAACTCGCGATAGCATAGCAACTGCAGCGTCTCATATATTTCGAGAATTAGGTTGCAGAGGGTATGTTCGAATGGATATCAGATTGCGAGATGATGGCACATTCTTCTTCATAGAAAATAATACAAATCCAGGTCTTTTAAGCGTAGACGAAAGCGATTTTCCAAAAATGCTTGTTGCGGGCGGGATAGATCCAGCTAAATTTGTGGACATGATGATTGAGGCGAGCTTAAGGAATTATCAAAGTAAACACGATCCTCGAAGAATGAACATGCCTAGCAAACGCGAGATGCTTGGATTCTTAGGGCGCACGCAATAGGTTACAATAATATTCATGAATAATCTAATCACCACTCGTCAGCAATTACGAGCAGTTCAGGTCATAGAGAACCATGAGCCGTTAGTAGATCTG
>CAYNEP010000168.1:0-2135 GCA_964396255.1 uncultured Gammaproteobacteria bacterium
GCACCGTTCTCCCCCGATCGCGGCCGCCGCGGGTGAAATGCAGGAAAGGCAATGAGTAGTTTCTTGATCCAGTTTTGTCTAGTTACCTCGCTTGAGTCAATATATTCACTAAGCATAGTCGTTCTACAAATACTAAATCGTAGGTAAAGAAGACAATCTCTTTATCCGTATTTCGAATCTTTAAGTATAGCACGACTCTGCTCTGATAGAATGTACTGATATGAAAAAACGATGTGTCTGCATTTTTGCACATCCTGATGACGAAGCATTCGGTCCTTCAGGTACCATACATCTTCTCACAAAAAAGTACGACGTTTATGAGATCTGCGTTACTAACGGAGATGCGGGTGAGAACACACATCCTGATGCTAATACCGTTACCGACCTCGGAAAACAGCGACAAAAAGAAGTACAAACCTCAGCAAAAACACTAGGCATCCAAAAAGTATATTTTCTTAACTATTCTGATGGAGAGTTGTCTAATAATAAATACTTAGAGCTCGTGGGAGATATTCAACACATACTCGATGATCTTCGACCCGAACTCATTCTTACAAATGAACATCGTGGCGTCTCAGGACATATCGATCATATTGTCATATCTATGGTATCGTCATATCTCTATAAAAAGTTATCGTACATAAAGAAAATTATGTTCTATTGCTTACGCTTCGATCAGCGACCAAAAGAAAAAGATGACTATTTCATCTATTTCCCTGAGGGACTGGATAATTCACGTATCGATGAAACAATAGACGCCACACACATACTCGAGATTAAAAAGAAGGCAATGCGATCTCATCTTACTCAAACACATGACATGGAGGGGGCACTCAAAAATATACGCACCCAAGAGTGCTTCTATATCTGGAGTAAATAAAACCACCTCAATCCTTCGCTTCCCACCAACTCCTTATCGAACTGTAAAGAGTATGACTGACATAACAACCATAGTAACTAGGTGATATCCTGTGTTTATTGCGACAAGCTTCGATGGCTTCTTTTCAAAAAGGACGAGGGTTAACCAAGACATTGCGACAAATCCTACCCATAGCCAGATTGCGAGCTGCACTGCCTCACTCACCGATGATATAGCTGAAATCTTCATGACAAGATTCAATGCATATGCCATAACAAATGATGCTAAGAGGGAAATGGAGTACGTCTTAGGCATCTCTCCCGACTTCTTTGCTTTTTCAATATCTGCTTTCTTCCAATGCATGAGCTTAGTCCATGCTTTTCCAAAAAGAGGACCGTACCAGAGCATGCCTATTACCATATATGCGACGCCACATAAAACAACTGCGAGCCAATTTGTTTGTATTTCAAACATATAAATCACCTCGCTTTTGTTCGACAAATTTCTTTAAAGAATTCATATAGTATTTTCGCCACCAATCAGCCAACTCATCACTCTTTTTATCAGGAACATCGGTATGCGTTAGGGAAATTGTGGTTACCCTATCTACTTCATCTGATGTGAATTCTATAAAAGAAGGAGTATTAGCTTCATCCGTCATCTTTACAGGACCTCCATCCCATGTATCGATCTTTTTAGAGCTGACCGATGCGGACCACACACCTTCCTTTGGAGACTTGATTCGATATGTCTGAACTATGATTTTCATCATCCAAATACTAATCAAACTCAAATTTATTGTCAATTGAATTGAGGGTAAACAAATTCAAAGACGTGTTATCTAGCCTATAAATCTGCTATCATTAGGACATGATACGCGATGATGTAAAGGGATTGTTACAAAAGGCTGTAGGAGAATTAGGGATTACCGATCAAGGGATTGACCTATCTCATCCTACAAATCCAGAACATGGTGACTATGCATCAAGCGTTGCAATGAAGTATGCAAAAGAACTAAAAAAAAGTCCTTTGGATTTAGCACAAAAAATAGCTACTGTCATACCAAAAAATGATCTCGTTGATAGAGTAGAAGTAATCAAACCCGGATTCATTAATATACATCTCTCTACTCACCATCTTGTGAGTGAAGCTGTAAAATTAGCACGAAAAGATTTTAAGATCGAAGCGTTGTTTGAAAAGAAAGATAAGAAGGTGTTGGTTGAGTTTGCACATCCCAATACTCACAAACTATTTCATATTGGCCATCTCCTCAACA
>CAYNEP010000169.1:0-2130 GCA_964396255.1 uncultured Gammaproteobacteria bacterium
ATTCGAACTTATTTTCGGGACCATTACTAATCTATTGGCTCACCGCTCAACACTTCGTGTCTCGCGGTTCGCCACCGCCTGCCGGCGGAACCCCTTGCGCGCGATTAATATTGTATCCAGACTGCGGTCGGGATGATTGCTCTTGCGAGCAAGCGCCAGCTATCGCTGTCGCATCTTTATGTTCGCCACAACTTCGCATTCAGCGATTGTGGCGAAGCTGTTCTCAATTTATGGCTCAATTTAACAATTTCGCCATAAAATATCAGCTAGTTAGGAGAAATTTTACTATCTGATATTCAAGATTTGAGACAGCATTTGGCCTGTCGGCCAAAGTGCCTGCTTCGCAGGCACAAATAGGCACAATAAATTATGTCCTATAACTTGACAATAGGCATGCTTTGTGGTACAATCTGCGGGTACATTACCTCACAAGTCAACCTAAGGATATAAGGAGAACCAATGACTACTTTTAAGATTGTTGAATTGAGTCAGAATCCGTTCGACAAAGAACACACCCCGACTGACCCAGAAGCTTTCTATAGCTGGGGATTGGCTCAAGTAGGCTCAAACTGGACGACCTCGTCCGGCTTTGACTACTCCAAAGTGATGCTTCTGATGAAGCACTTCAATGTCTCGGATGCCTCACAGCTCGTCGGCAAGACCTTCGAAAGCGAAAAAAATGAAGCCACCTCAGCGCTCGACCTGCTTCTGGTTCAGATCGCTCACGGCGGAAAATATACGCCTCCTTCAACCCAAGCTGTTCGCAACCGCGCTCTCGCCTCACTCGCGAACATGGAATGCCCTGACTTCAGCGACCTTGACGACGAAACCGTCTACAAAGCGTTTGCAGAAGTTTGGAATGGCTGGGAAGCTGACGAAGTATGGCTCGCCGATTTCACGAAGAAGCTCGACCTGCTCGGCGGCGTTCTGCTCCGCAAGGCTGATTACAATACATTCTCGATGCGCGTGAAAGGCCCGGCCTCATATCTCGAACTTGTCAAAGGCGACAGGGTCCAGAAGATCATCCTTGGCCCGTACTCCACGCCCATCTCTTTCGAGAAGTAAAGCTTTCTGATCAACAAACCCGTTTCTTAATTGAGGCGGGTTTTTTTATATGAGTCTGAGAATCAAAACATAGATGATAGCTATTAGATTACAATTAAGCATATGGAAGAAAAAAACAATGAATACAAAGGATACGATATAGCCATTCATCCTCAGCCCCATAATGGAGACAGCGCGAAAGTTTTTTTTAGAGTCACCAAAAACGAAATTTCTCAATTTACCCATTGGCAAACAATCACGGGGACTGAAGGTCGCGATTTAAGTACGAATGCACTCATGGAATTACTTGAAGATGACGGAATCAAAAATATACAATCGAGAATAGATAACAATAATTTCGCTAAAGATGCTGAATATGAATCATATTCAAGTAACAGATCTGAATAAGACAATGATAGGTTACCGCTTTACTGACAAGTAAGCACTGTTTTTCGTTTCACTAAATTGATTTTTCAATTATTTTTCTTAACTCTGAAATCTTAGTCTTATCAATTTTGTCGTTTAGATAATGCCACATTATATTAAGCGGTTTTCTGTCTGGCCGATTGGGTTTTGGGATATCAAGAAACTCTTCAAGGTCAGGGTCTAAACTGTCTATACTCTTTGTCAATGTGTTTTTAGATGTATTTATAAACTCGTTAACAATTGTTTGAATCTCGTCATCATCTTTGTCAATTAGTACTGAATGAGTTATACCTAGTTCTGAAAAAAGATTCATATAGCGATGTATGTTGAATTTGCCAAGAGCGTCTAAACAGTAAATGTGTTTATTTTTTAGATCTACCCACTCTGTATTTAGAAGATGATCAATTAACACTTTTTCGCTTGCTCCTTCACATATGATTACATGTTTCGCAAAGAATGAGGCCGATCGGTCATAATCTAGCCATAATGAATACCTTATTGACTCCTCTTCGATTTTTACGTCAACATCTGATGATGTTCCAGCTAGATCTCGTGAGAGAATTTTTGTTTTTAGAGCTTCTGATGTTGCTGAATTTGAAATAACAACTGAAAATTATTTCTAAATAGAATTGTTTGAATCAAGTATATTGTTCATTTAAG
>CAYNEP010000170.1:0-2109 GCA_964396255.1 uncultured Gammaproteobacteria bacterium
AACGAGGCGGCCATCCCTGTTATTCCCGGACGGAAGTCGAATATCGAGAAATTCAGTTGAGGTAAATATGACTCGAAAAACTTTAAAAACAACATTAAAAAATCCAAGTGTTGTGCTGACAAGACCAATGACAAAAACAACGATTGGGAGCGATGATAGTATGATATTTTTGTAACGCACAGCGGGTTGGGGAACTTTCTTAAATAAATAGATACCTATTTTTTCAGGTAGCATGAGGAATTGAGATTGCATATTCATTTTGTTATCGTCCAAAAAGCACAAGTAGTGCGTCAATAATTCTATCAATAAAATCCTTTCTCCTGGGTGTTGTTTTGTTAAAGTTAATCCGCTGTGGAGTTGTAGTTGGAGATGGAGTGGTTAATTTTAGATTTGGTAGTGTTGGACCTGGCGTTGCGGTTGGAGCTTGAGTAATAGCTGCCTGAGTTACTGTTGCGGTTTGAGTTGGTGATAAAAGAAATGGCGTCGCAGTTGGTGTTGCGGTTGGCGTTGGAGTTGGGGATGGTGGCAACTCTCCAAATCCTGCAACCAGCATATAAAAGCCCCCCTTGTCTGTGATAGTGCCAGCGGTGTTTTGCTCACTGTTTAATGCCGTTGATAAAAGAGACCACGGACCATTGTACGATGAGGAGTATGCCAATTTTATTGAGGATTCAGGAAGTGTAATATTTTGATCCGTTAGTAAAAGGTCCTCGCTATATGCAATAGACAAAATATACTTTCTATCAGGGTTTGTTATTTTAGTGCTGTCCGATTGTTTCCGTAGCCATACATCATACATATCTGATATTTGGAAGTATCCAGATACAAATGTGGCCGTCTGGCGAGTTCTTGGATTCACCCACAGGTAAAAGTCTTGTCCGTAAGTACCTTGTGAAACTAGAGCAGTGACTGGCTCAATTGTCTTGACACCGCCTGACCCAGCGCTAAAATCAGGGATTGATGGGGGGTACGTTGTGCCAAGAACAGCTTTGTTTGTGTAGGACAATTGAGATTGGATCGTATTATTTTTATAAAAAATTTGCTTCGTGAGAATTGCTGCGTTGACAATAAGGAGATAAGCGATGAGAAGATGGACCCCTTTTGAATAATTATGTTGTTTCATGCTTCTATTTGATAATAGCTTCCATCAGGACCTTTTGCAATGATTCCTGCAAGCTCAAGCTCGCTAAGTATTTCAAAAACAAGCACTGGTGGTAGTTTTGTTGTTTGGATTAATTGATCGATGGACTGAGTGTATTTTTCAGATAGGATATTAAGGACGCTCATTTGGTTTTGAGAGAACGACACGATATTATTGGTCGTAGGATGAGGTGTAATATGAAAGTAATCGAGCACATCTTGAGCGCTTGTAATAAGTTGTGCCCCATCTTTCAATAGTGCGTGGGGAGCTTGTGATTTGCTTGATGTTATTGGGTGCGGAGGAGCAAACACAACCCTATCATATTCTGCTGCATGGCGTGCAGTTGACAGTGTTCCCGAGCGTGCGCTGCCTTCAATAACGATAATTGCCTGACTAAGACCAGCAATAATGCGGTTCCTTTCAAGGAAATAAAACCTCTCAGGATGAGTACCTGGTGGGACTTCGCTGAGTATAACACCATTGCTGTTGAGTATTTGATGGTAGAGTTGTGTGTGGCTTGCTGGATAACATCTATCAACGCCACATGCAAGAACAGCCATTGTGGGCATCGAACGCGATAGTGCTTGTTTGTGGGCATGACCATCTATGCCAAGTGCTAACCCTGAGACAATTGTTATCTTATCTTGCGGAAAGTCTTTAAGGAAAGTTGATACTAGCGTCCTTCCATAAAGTGTTGGCACGCGAGTGCCAACAACAGCAACAAAAAGGAGATCTTGTGTTAGTAGGTGTGCATTTCCTTTAACAAATATTCCAATTGGACAGTCAGGTACTTGTTTTAGAAGCGGTGGAAATTGTGGTGAGTTTCTTGGAACGTAGAGTATCTTTTGACGTTCTAGCTGTGTTTGTATTTTGTCGATCGAGAAGGATGCATCGAATTCTTCAAATGCAAGAAGTGTTTTTGGGGATAGAAATTGTGCAATATGAGACTTTGCAATTGAAGCAGATTT
>CAYNEP010000171.1:0-2107 GCA_964396255.1 uncultured Gammaproteobacteria bacterium
GCTTTGCCAAATATGCTCTTACTCTCATCTTCCCGCCCTGATTCTTTTAAGGCGTCATACAAAAGTGCCTTGTCAGCACCTGACATAAGTGCAAATGAGGCACCAAACATTACCTCAGCTACTAGAAATACTTCAAATCGGGGAATGCTTCCATATAATATTGCTGCAAACGAAACTGTCAAGGCTCCAAGTATCAACGAAACCTTTCTTCCTAGGTAGTCTGCTATAACGCCAGTTGGGACCTCAAGTATGAAAATCCACAACATAAACCATGATTGCAGGAGTTGCACTTGCATACTTGATATATGTCCCCAATCAGTAAAAAAAGGCACCAGCACTGCCGAAAAGAAATGAAGGGCAACAAAAAAAGTAAAGGCATAATAACGCCAGACAGTACTTCGGGCACCATTTTGTATTTTATGTATCAATGTATTCATGTTATTTTTTTTCATCAAAAAAAACCAGCCGTTTTTTTGGCTGGTCTATTTGCAAATGTTTTTTTATTTTTTTTACATAGTTACTGCAAGTAGTCCAGCAAAAGCATCCTCATACATAGTGAGGAGCCATTTGACTGGATTGATACATGCGTGAAAACTCATATTTTGATTATATGTCTCCTTATCTTTGTTGTCAACAGAAACTATAGGATGAAATTGCTATATTTCTTGGTATAATAGCCCAAATATGAAAGAGGATACACGTATTCATAGATTTGGAGATTGGTATCATAGGCGTGTGTACGGCAGAATAACTGGCGCTACAGCTCGGCTCACTGATTGTGATTTCCCATTAACCGATCTAGCAATACCCGCTGCGCTCTATTCATTTGAGGGAATGACCGCAGGTATGCTTGGAGTTGCTGCAACTTTGGTTGATCCTAACAAAACTACAGAGGAGAGAGTTGCAATTGGAGCAAGTACCGCATTGGCTTTAGCACCTGCAGCAGCATTATTCTTCAGTACCTACGGAATAAACTACTTCAGGAAGCCTTTAGATCAAAAGCTTGGAATTGAAACGAGACCATTTGATACAGAAGATGAACTTGCATATGTTATTGGAAAAATAAATGAACGCTCTGGCTCAGAACATCTTGAGTTTGATGACGTCACACCTCTTGCATATGAGGCCGTAGACACATTTGTAAGACGTGTGGATGGTTACTCGATACCAACAACAAAACGCGCAAAACATTCCCGATTTGGAAGGATGATGTTGTGGAAAATGGGTGCAGTTGGGCTTCTAAACCCCTATGCACAAGAGGTCGTATTTATGACAAAGTTATACCCCGAAGTTATTGCTCATGAATTTGCACATCTTAAAGGAATTCCACAAGAAAGATATGCTCAACTAGTTGGTATAGTTGCGCAGATTGAGTCTGGCAACCCGTCATTAGAATATCTTGGGTATAACGCTTGGTTGGAGTTATTACTTAACACATTTGACACTACATGGGTAAAGGAGCCAGTCACACCCGAGATTGCTAGGGAGCAGATCTATCAGCAGTTGAGAGATCGAGGACTTAATGAGAGGACGATTTCAGAAAGAGGAGAAAGAGCGAGAACATTGCAAAGTCTCCATGGTGAGGTTATGAGTTATTCAGTTGTTATTAATGCTCTTACTAATGTGGTTAGGGGCAAGTTGCCAAAGGCAATTGATAAAAGAATTCCAGAAGGTGTGAGGCGAGTTCTTGCTGACCCTGAACGAGAATTACAATATGTGATGAGAAATTTAATATTGAAGCTTTCACGCCAAACCGATGTTGAAACTGCATACACCTCAGCTCCGCTTGAGTTACTACACGCGTATAGAACAAAGTACTATTCTCATTCGTCATAAATAGTCCTATACTTCTTGTTAAATCTTATAAAATTACAAGATTCTTGAGTACTTATTGAATGATGAATTTTATGAAGACTGGCAGTAAGGTATTATGGTCCATATTAATTTTTTTTGTAATTGTAATTGGTTACTTATTTTTACATGAGCAGGAAATACTCGAGGTTTCAAATATTTCAACTTCAAACGGCGAGCCTTCAAATTGTGTGCAAGCTTTTGCTGACGGAGGTGGTCCATATTACAAGATAAACGCTCCATTTAAAAATAAGAT
>CAYNEP010000172.1:0-2101 GCA_964396255.1 uncultured Gammaproteobacteria bacterium
CAAAACGCGCTCTAACATACTTACCAACGTCTGCTTGAAAACTAAGTGACAGATTCTCGAACGCACCAACTCGTCGAATACACTCTAATGGGTCGCTAAAAAACCACTCCTTAAAAACTGCCATGCGCAAATCTTCAGGCAAAGCTGCTAGTTTTTCCCGCAAAGGGAATGCTGTACTTGCAATCTCTCTTTCTAGTCCCGAGGCGTAGAACCCCCCGATTATTGATCGTGCTTCATGAGTCAAATCCTGAGGGCTTTTTTTATTTGGTTCCTTAACAAAAACCCCTCGCCAATCTCTTGGGGAATCTACTGCATAGTATCCTGAAATTCGCTGAATTGTCTGCCAATCTTCTTGTTTTCCTGCGGTCATATTTTTAAAATAAAACTTTTATTAAATTTTTCGTATTTGAAACAGAACGCTCGGTTAACTTATTATCTTTGATATAGAGCCTGATGCAAATATATCTGAGGTGGTCGATCCACGACGCTCTCTAATAATATTATATCAACAGCGACAACCACTTTGCCGTGACGCTACCCAAATGTTATAGTAATTGCATGAAAACAGAACTAATTAAACTTCAGGATGTAATCTTTATTGCTTGTCTTGCAATTTTAATTACAGGGATTGCATTTTTTGGAACAAACAAAAAACAGCAGTTTGTCCAAGATAACCAGTCGGTTGATCCAGTAGCCAAACAACATCAACACGATTTGGAGAGCGTTCTAGAATTCTCAAAATATACTCCAAGAGAAGCTGTAGCGTCGAAATCCAAAGAAGGCTACATGGATTATAGGTTTACCCAAGGGCAACCAGATTTTAGCAACAACCATAATAATTACACAATAACTTTTCCGCAAACATGGGCTGCATACACATACACTAATAGCAAAGATGGCGATGCGCACGGTACCAATCTACTCTTGAAAAAAAGTAATAACTTCATTGTAATTTCTCAACAGTTATACGAATCTGGCACATGCGTACTAGATGACTCAATTGAACCATGGGGTATGTCATATAAATGCAACTTGATTGAGTCTGTACACGAACCAAACAAACCATGGAACATATATACTGTCGACAAATTGGATGAAAGGCCGTGGGTGGAGTTTAATGTTTGTGACGAGAATATGTATTCTCAGGCTTTGAGCACATACACTACGCCAACAGAATATGATAAATCTCTGTGCTCTCCGTGGACAAGTGTTGGAGAAATAAAATTATTCGTCTCACCTTCAGACCAAGACGCTTATGTTGAATATGTTGAAATTGTCAAGTCAATTAAGGTGATCAAATAGGTTGACATTCTTGAAGATCTGAAGGGTGTATAATTGGCTCATGGGAACAAAAAAATCGAATAAAAAATTCGTCTCCAAGTATTTGCTTTCCCCTCTCCTTGACTCTATTTCATATATCGGACTTCTCTTGATTTGCCTCTCCACTTTAGAAGCAGTATTAATCTATCCTCCAATTCATTCGTACAGCATCGGCCCGCCATTCTTCTGGATTTTAGCTAGCAGTCCTTTTCTATTCATCTTTGCGTTTCTAGTTGGTGCGCCCATCTCTAGAGCAGTTGCAAAAAGGCTATCAACCGGCCTAAAGTCCTTTTTTCTTGGTACCATCTCTGCTCTGAGTCTCATTTCTGCTCTAGTGATAGCACTAGCATTTATAGATTTGTACCGAGGTAAGGATTTCATTGGCTTCTCCAATCCACATATTCGGTCTATTCTTTCGATTGTTCAACCATTTGCCATGTTTTCGCCAGCTATTACTAACTACTTTTTTTTCAAAAAGTTGCAATCTTTCACAAGAATCACAAAATTAATGTACGCGATAATGCTCTGTGTCCTTGCTGTGGTTAGCGTAGAAGTTTGGTGGTATCTAACGGGACACTGGCTTATTGGATACTATTAATTAATAGTACCAAGCTGGGAATCGCTTAGGGTGCCAGAGGCTATTCAGACTCTTCTGTTTTGTTGAAGTGGTAGGCCCATCCAAAGATAATAGCTGCTATCTGCTGGGATTTCTGCCTATTTTTAGCCAATACCATTGAAGCGGTTTCCACATCATATAAGTATTCCTCAACTTCATTTTGAG
>CAYNEP010000173.1:0-2095 GCA_964396255.1 uncultured Gammaproteobacteria bacterium
ATGCTGGGCTATTCCGATCGTGAATTACTATCACCAAGCCTTAAAACTTGGGAATATGCGAATAGAACCTTAAGTAATTATTATCTGCTTGTTAGAGCAATCAAGCACCGCTGTCTCGCAAGATTTCAAGACTTGGTACATAGCTTCACCACACCCTATGCAAGCAGGAACTTGCATCTCAATGGCTCTAATGCACATATGAGAAGCAGGGCCTCCAGACATAGTGATAATACCAGCAATGTTTGAATGAAATAAGAAGTCGTAACCCGGGTCAGCGTTAGGTAATAGTACCAAACAACCCTCAACCCCCTCACACAAATCATGCCCATTTAAAACATACAACGGAGCCTTAATAACTGACTTCGTAATATATGTTGGAGTGGCTTTTGGGTATTCAACAATCCCCAAATTTGTTAATCCGGGAATTATGACATTCGGTAAAATCAACTTATGATTATCTTCCCGAACATTAATTTTTACCGACCCAGGTTCTTGTATAAAGTCTAGGACTTCATCCCATGTTAGATTAACAACATCAGAAAGACTCAAGTTAAGCACCTGCAACTGATCTTGCAGATTCTTTATCAAATAATGCAAAGCTTTAGTAAACATAAATTTTACTGTTTCCCTAGCTTGCATAAATTCGACTGTGTTTCTAAACTCAATGCTTTCTGCAAATGGATGGTGTGACCTCTTCTCAACAGTTCTAGTGGCCTTCTTCATTTGACTAAACAAATAGTGTTCTGGGTCATCAGAATAAGACTCTCCAAGAATGCTAAGCTGGCCTGGCCTAAGATGACCGTATCTATTGACTAATTCTGACTGATCAAGGTCACCATTGCGGCAAGCCACTAAATCATTTTGTAGATCGCCACTAACTGTATGAATGTAGCCATCAAGCAAATAATTCAAGTCAGCTTGTGGATAGACTTCCTCAAACTTATTTTTCCAGTAAAATGCCAATCTTGCCACACGAACAAACATCTCAGTTCCCGCAGTAACATAGCCCATGGCTTGAGGCAATGGTAATGTTCTCACTGTAGAAATTCCTTCGGTATAATTTGAAAGGAAAGACATGCATTCGTCACTTGCAATCTCAGATAGCCCCACCATGGATGAGTCAAGTTCAGAGAATGCACTCCGAACTTCTGATTTTTCTGCATCGTTTAATGCGGCGAGCTCCATCACCTTCTCTAAAGTGTCGCCCAAACTCATAGCACAGACATCAAACTCAAAGCTACTTTGCAAACCAGGATTACTGATCAATATAGATCTATACACTTCTACCATCCTATAGTAAATTTGGATAGGTAGCTTTGCTGGTCGGAAGCTGTGTGCAGATGCGTTCATGGAAACATACGGCTTACCAGAGATAACTCTCAATAAACCAACATTTAAAGGCTCATATCCCATTCCCTTCCTAACTTTCTCGACAATATGATCAGCAAACAATTGTCTAAAAATTGATACATCTAAGGTTGAAGGATCTTGCCCAAGGAGCTCTAATGGATTAATATCAATCATATCTCCTAAAACATCATGCCGATATTCTTCTACTAAAGTAGAATTAAGATGAGATATTTCATCCACAATTTTGAGTTCAGAAATTTCATTCATTGCCTCTGAGCAAGCTGTTGTGATTGGCCTGCACTGCAATATATATAACTCACTTTCCTTGAAAGTGAATTCTATATCAAGACTAGTGCTTCCGTATACAGACTCGATTTCTTTCGTGGTTTGGATTAGTTTCCTTAACCACCCCTCGCCAACCTGTGAAAAGTCCAAACCTCTAGCGATCCGAATCAATTTCCCATCGACCTTTCCACTGACAATTGACTCACCTATCCCCTCAGTTATTGAAACCAAGTAATAACCATCACGGACTACAGGATCGTGAGAAAAAATTACACCGCTCGAAGAAGACTCGACCATTTCCTGGATAATTACCGAAACTAAATCATCAGATAAATCAATATTTCTATGTTTCGCATAATGTGCGATCACATCAGATTTATCATAACCAGAATTAGAAACTTCAGAAATAGAAATCAAAATATCTTCTAAGTTTGCAGGTACATTTAATTTTGTAGTATAC
>CAYNEP010000174.1:0-2087 GCA_964396255.1 uncultured Gammaproteobacteria bacterium
ACTCGATATTGGTCCTGAGACACAACGGGCTTGGGCGAAGATTATTAACCAAGCAAAGACCATTATTTGGAACGGACCTGTTGGCTATTATGAGAACCCCATTTTTAAACAGGGCACGGATTCTGTTTTTAAGGCTATTGCACACAACAAAGAGGCCGTCTCAGTTGTTGGAGGTGGAGACACGGCTGCTTCTATTTCAAAACAAGAATATCTTGATTCAATTACTCATCTCTCAACCGGAGGTGGCGCGATGCTTGAGTATATAGAGAAAGGAACCCTTCCAGGCCTTGAAGCACTAAAACACTTATCGAAGTAAGGAATTATATGGCAATGTGGAGATAGAGTGATAGAATAACTACGCTATGATAACTCTACCTGGCCTTATTGATGTTCATGTCCATCTCAGGGATCCTGGCCAAATCTACAAAGAGGACTTCTTAACGGGTACCCAAGCGGCACTCGCAGGTGGATATACCATGGTGGTAGACATGCCCAATAACAAGACTCCTATTACTACCGCAGATACTTTGAACGAAAAAATTTCACAAGCAAAACAAAAAGCAGTCTGTGACATTGGCTTTCACTTTGGTTCGCTTGGTGAAAACCTTAATGTCTTTGACGAGATTAAAGATAGTGTAGTGGGACTCAAACTCTATCTCAATCAAACAACAGGTGGATATATTATTGATGAAGATAAGATGAAAAAGATATATAGAAAGTGGCACAATATTACAGAGGGTAAAAAACCTATTTTATTACATGCAGAAGAAAATGTAATGGGTATAGTCACAAAAGTACTCCAAGATACGAAACACCCAACGCATATCTGCCACATCTCTTCAATCAATGAACTTACCCCCATTATGAAGACTAAGGATAAAGGACTCCCTATATCATGCGGTGTCTGCCCCCATCACCTCTTTCTTACAGAAGATGATCTACCAAGACTTAAATCCTTCGGAATGATGAAGCCATCTCTTAAGACAAAGAGGGATCAAGCATTCCTATGGAAACAATTTGATGCAATTGACCTTATTGAGTCTGATCATGCACCTCACACCATTGAAGAGAAGCAATCTGATACGCCACCATTTGGTGTACCGGGACTAGAGACTACACTCTCACTCATGCTGACTGCAGTCAAAGATAACAGACTAACTTTAAATCAAGTTATAGACAAGTGTCATACCCAACCAAAAGAAATTTTTCATCTTCCTGAACAAAAAAATACCCACATAGAAGTTGATGATGCTTTGACGTACGAGGTACGTAATGAGTTGCTATTCACAAAATGCAAATGGAGTCCGTTTGCAGGTCAACAAGTGAGGGGTAAGGTTATCAAGGTTGTTTTACATGGAAAAACTGTTTTTGAGAATGGCATAGTATCTGCAAAAACAGGTTCGGGTCAATTACTTCTCGGTTAGTGTTTAATTCGTTTTATCTCTTGTGCAAGCTCACTGTTCCACATTGCTCCGGTTGCACTCATGACCGCATCTGCTCCAGCTTTTCTATACACTAGATAATCATTTGCCGTCATCACACCACCAACCCCAACTATCTCAAAATCACCTTTTAGTTTTTTTCTCAACTTAGCAAGTCTTTTCACCATATCAATACCTGCCCATTTCACCCCTGCTCCACAAACTCCGCTCTTCAGTCTATTTGGACCGGGGAGTGCCTGTTCTCCAACACTATTTACAACAGGAGCTGCCAATGTGTTAATTGCTGCAAACGCAGATATGTATGGTTTTGTTTGTTTAATGATCTTTTCAAGCAATAGTTCTTGTGCTGAAGAAAAATATCCCAACTTGGCTACTAAAGGAATTCCATCTACCTTACTCTTTGTGCGTTTTGCAATCTCAGTTACTGCATTAACCGAATAACAGAGTACTCCTTCTGTAGCCACGTTTGGACAGGAGAGATTAAGCTCGATAGCTTTTATTCCAACCTTTGCAGCCATGTAAGCTGTTTGAGCAAAGTCATCGTAATAGTTACTCTCGGAAAATCCCTTCTTAATCGTACCGACAACGCTCATCAAAAGTAGTTGACCAGGTCCTGCATCTGATATTGCCTTTTTGAGATCTTTT
>CAYNEP010000175.1:0-2086 GCA_964396255.1 uncultured Gammaproteobacteria bacterium
AAAAAGGATTGATCCATAGGCATAAAACGGTCTTTCGCCCATGAATGGGATATCAAACGCTTTACCGCTCGTGAGTGTAGTAATGCTGATAAGCACTAATGCCAGAAGAAATACCATTTTAACAACAGACATAATCATGTCTATTTTTTCAAGATGTTTTCCGTCGAAATAAACGAGGAGGAATACGACACCGAAAAAAATCATGCTTCCTGCGTCAGAAGAAACACTAATTAAGTTACCTAAAAATGTACCACCTAGTATAAGAAAAGCAAGTAGTGAACCACATATAGAAGATAAAATAAAAAACACAGCAAATCGGGATGCTTCATTACCTAATATAATTTTTGCATATCCTGGAAGTTGATGCTTGCCAGGGGTATGTTCTACGATTTCACGATATAAGAGATTCACATACGCAGTCAGTACAGATAGAAGCACCATAAATATCATAAATGGAAAAAGACCTGCTTTATGTAGCGTTACGGGAAGGGAGAAAATACCTGCTCCAACAGTAGAGCCAAAGATAAGTAATATGTTTTGTAAAACCGGCGACATATATTCATTGTATACTATCTATACTTATTTATCTCATCTCTCAGCTTCATTGCCTCCCCGCGTGCTTTTTCCGCAAAATCTTCGCCTTCAGATGCAAATATGATGCTTCTTGAAGCGCTGATTATAAGGCCTGCTTTTTGAGAATTCACCCCTGCTTTTACTGTTTTTTCAACGTCGCCGCCCTGGGCTCCTATGCCAGGTACCAGGAATGTCATATCCCCTGCTATTTTGCGGACTTCGGCAATCTCGTCAGGGTATGTTGCACCTACTACCATCATCAGATTATTTTTTGTATTCCATGTGGTAACTTTTTCTGCAACGTATTTATACAATTCTTTCCCATCAATTTTCAAATCCTGGAATTCACCCGAACCAGGGTTTGATGTGCGGCAAAGAATAATGCTGGCTTTATCTTCACGATCTAGGAATGGTTTGAGTGCTTCGCTACCAAGATAAGGATGCAGAGTGACTGCATCAGCACCCATAAAATCAAACGCAAAACGGACATAACCGTTATTTGTTGACCCTATATCAGCACGCTTTGCATCGAGAATAATATAGATTTCAGGATATTGCTGACGAAGATACATCATGGTTTGGCGAAGTTGCCAGATGCCATCAACGCCGCTCGCTTCGTAAAACGCTGTGTTTGGTTTGTATGCACAGACAAGATCGTGAGTTGCGTCGATGATAGCTTTATTGAATTCGAAAATGGAGTTCTCCCCTTCTCCGCGCAAATGCTTTGGGATCTTGTTCACATCGCTGTCGAGCCCAACACACAAGAGAGAATTATTTTTTGTTGTTATTGCATTCAGTTTCTCAAGGGATGTCATAGTAATCCTTTCGCCTGCATATATTTTTTGCCATGGCCTACATTAGTATTAACAGGTACATTTGTTTTGCAGAGTTGACAATCTGCCTCATCAACTGCTTCTGCTTTTAAAACGCCAAGTGCCATAAGAGGACCACCAACAACTTCAGATGTTACATGCTCCGGATCACGATTCACCATAACTCCTACTCCAACAACATTTCCACCGATTTTTTTAACACTATCTACGACTTTTCTTACCGATCCACCTGTGGTAGTCAAGTCCTCGATTACAAGTACATTTTTACCTGCAACTAACTTATCGTAGCCGCGCGTAAAAATTTGATCTTTTTCATGCGTTTTTTCTGTATATACTCCTAATACTTCTTTACCTTTTAGTTTAGAGAGATGATAAGCAACCCACTGCGATAGGATAATTCCGCCAAGTGCTGGCGCTGCTACAACATCAACATCAATATCTTTGAACTTTTCAGCAAACAATTCACCAATTTGTGAAGTTTCTGCAGTATGCGGATACACTGCGTCCTTATTCACATATACACTCCCATGTTTGCCTGATGTATACACAAAGTGATCATTTGCAATAACTGCCCCAACCTTTTTGAGGATATCAACCACATTATCCATAATTTGAATATAAAAATTATAAATGTATATTTTTTCCTCGTGGACTGCCCACAATTTGTCCATCTTTGTATA
>CAYNEP010000176.1:0-2058 GCA_964396255.1 uncultured Gammaproteobacteria bacterium
GAAGTTTGTAACGTTATCAACAAGTTGATCCATAGGGCATTATATCATTCAACAATATTTGTTTCTAACAACATTTGAATAGTGGTGCGTACGTTATTGGATAAATTAAGACTGAGGCCTTCTTCGAGAGTTATCCAGCGATATTCAACAAGCTCATCGTTATCAAGTTTTACTTTGGTAGTGATAGGTTTAACAAGACAGTGAAAGAAGATTAAATGGCATTTTCTATGAAATTCTGGACTACCTATTAGTTCTCCAGATCTGATAATTTTAATTGGCTTAACATCAAGTCCAGTTTCTTCCTTTGCTTCGCGACAGGCGCAATCTAGTATGGTCTCTCCTGGGTCAACGTGTCCTCCGGGTATTACCCATGTATTCCATTTGGGCGACCTAACAACTAGGACCTGATTATTTCTTTTGATAAATACTCCGGTTACTACCTCAACACCTCGTGAGTAATCGTTATTCATGTGAAGCTTCAAGTATTTTCTTTATGTTCTCAAGTTCGATCTTCATCCATTTGACTTGTTCTGCATATGCTTCATCAGTATCGTTTGGAGCCTTGAAATTTGTCATTATGAGTTCTGAACCATCTTCATTTGGAACAACTCTATAAGGAATTAGCACATCACTCCCTGCAACACTAACAATCGTGTCTAAGAGCATTAATTCTTTATTGAATTTGGTGATGAGTTTTACATCTCCTTGAGGTGAGTGAATCGTCCAGTAGTCTCCGCTATTGGTAACTCGAGGTGCAAAATCAGAAAATTGTGGCCAATTATTTAAGTCAGCTACAAAATCGTAAACAGTTTTGGGCTTGGCATTTATAGTTACAGATACTGAATCAGATTTCATGGATTATTTTACTGGGATTTGGATAAATGGAGTGCCATTTGTTGCATTTGGCAATACTCCATTCCACTTCTGGACTGCAAGGAAATTAAGATACTCTGTCGTTAAGCTTCCACCCTCTCGAAGTGCCTTTTGTGCGTTGACCTGACCCTCTGCCTGAACAAGCGCTGTTTGTGCTTCAATCGTTGCTCTTTCTTTGTTTTGTTGAGCAACAGTTTTTTGTTCAATTGCAGCATCAAAATCATCTGAGAATTTGAAGTTTACAATGTTAAAGTCGTCTACAACAATGTTATATTTATCTAGCCGCTTTTTAAGTTGATTATAAACGAGTGATTTGACTGCTTCGCGCTTGCCAATAAGTTCTGATGCGGTAAACTGAGCCGATGCAGCCTTGAAAGCCTCTTGGATTGCTGGTGCAATAATCCTCTCTTTATAATCAACGCCAATATTCTGATACACATCAACGGCCTTCTCGCCTCTTAAGTGGAAGTTTAATGCGACTGTTGCCTTCACTTCTTGCAAGTCTTTAGATGCACTTGAAGCCTCAACTTGTTCGATTTGAGTTCGCGTTTCCATCAATGCAACTTGTTCGATAAATGGAATTTTAAGCACGAGACCAGGATTTGCTACCCTTGAAACTGCTCCTAGTCGTGTGATAACGCCAACATGACCTGCGCCAACGGTGCTCCATGTTCCAAAGAATGGGATAAAGATTATTAAAAGAAACAATCCTATTAGTAAACTTGCTGCTGAAATTGATTGTATTTTCATAGATATATTCTATCACACACTATACCTATAGTACGATGCTTTTAAAACTATTAATACTTAGGCTTACTTACTACTTACTTTTTTTAAATAAAAACACGCTAGTAGTGTCGTTATTGGCACTGCTGAAATTATACCAATAGACGACACGAGAGTCCTCACAATTTCAGTTGCTATCATTTCATGATTTATTAAGTATCGGATTGGTGTTTTTGCATCAGAGAATAAAATAAACAATGGTAATGATGCACCAGCATACACGAGAACTAAAGTATTGACGAGTGAGGCAATGTGATCCTTTCCCACCTTCATTGCGTGAAAATAAAGATCCTTCCTTGTGTATGTAGGGTTTGCAATTATTAATCGATCAACAATTGAGGTTTGTGAAATTGTTATATCGTCAAGGACACCCATCGCGCCAATTATGATTCCAGCAAG
>CAYNEP010000177.1:0-2028 GCA_964396255.1 uncultured Gammaproteobacteria bacterium
AGGCGCGCTTAATAAATTAAACGCGCCTAATGTTACTGCAATCTTGCGAGTACACAAGCAAGAATTTCCTCTCTTACCATTTCAATTGGCTTTGTAGCATCAAAAACCGCCCAGTGTAACTGATCCTGCTCCGCCATTTTCAAGTATCCTTGACGCACTCTTTCGTGAAAAGGAAACGATTCTTCCTCTAGCCTGGTAATTTCACCCTGATCATTTTTTCTTGCAATTACAATCTCAACAGGCACATCAAGTAAAATTACCAAGTTCGGAATGGTGCGCCCCATGGCAATCTCAGTTAATTTCTTGAGACGTGTCAAGGACTGCTTTCTGCCATAGCCTTGATAGGCGAAGCTGCTGAAATAGGATCTATCACTCAACACAATCTTACCTGCGTTTAGTGCGGGACGAATCACTTTTCGCACTTGCTGTGCTCTAGAGGCAGAGAAAAGAAACATTTCAGTGATACCTAGTAACTTTATGCTTCTGTTTTCTAACAAGAGATGTCGTATAACTGCCCCCTCTGGTGTACCGCCAGGTTCTCTCGTAGTTACTACGACATAGCCGAGTTCTTGTAATATTTTTGCCAAATGCCGCAGATGAATGCTCTTGCCGCCACCTTCGGGGCCTTCAAAAACAATGTACATTCAATCCTCCCATGAGTATTCTCCCATAGATCTAATTGCGCCCAGTTATAGCAGCAAGCAGTCTCAGATCATCAACTGAAAGCCACTTACCACTAGCATCCTTGCCCGATATTTGAGCTTCCAACGCTATCTTGGCTACTTTAGCCACTTCATCATCGTTTTTGGGATCATACTGACTACAATCATAACCTAGTGCTTCAAACAACTTAAGTTGATGATCCACAGATCCCCACACAAATGGCACTGGTGTTTGTACTGACATCTCTCACACTCCTTTGTGTCTGTGTATATAAAGTTTTTTCTTTTTGAGATTATAACATTGGCTGGTGCCTCCGGAGAGATTTGAACTCCCGACACCTCGGTTCGAAGCCGAGTGCTCTATCCACTGAGCTACGGAGGCCTAAAGTGATGAAAGATAGCGAATGCATTATACGCTATTGCTATGTTAAACTTCTAGCATGGAAAAGATCCGAAAATTTAGAAAAATCTTTGATATCACCCTAACACTATCCTTAATTGTAGGCTACTTTTACGTGCAATCAGCGCTAAAAACAAACAATGTACCTGTAAAAGAAGTCAAAAAAGACAATGAAAAAACTGTGGACATAAAACCAGCACATCCCCAGCTTGTTTTAGAAATTAACGGTACGCAACATATATACAATGCAACTATGCGGAATTCGGAAACAGTAGAAGACTTTTTGAGTAGACTAGTTGATGAAAAATCAATTTCCTTTGAAAAAATCGGCTATAGGTACGGTACAGAAATTGATCTTGTGAATGGTGTGCAGGCCCCTGAAGGAATGAGATGGGCAATATTTAAAGGCAACAAAGATATCACATACGTGATTGGCGATGAAAATCTCAATTCCAAGTCCGAAATTGACACTTACACAATGAAACTTGTGGCGGACATCCCCCAATAAGCACTATTCATATCTTAATGCATCAATTGGCTCTTTTTTACTGGCAGAGTATGCAGGATATGTTCCAAAAATCACGCCAACCACTGCGGAAAACCCAAACGAAAGTACAATAGCGCTTAAGGGCATCTCTGTTCTAACAAAATTTCGTGCTATTAAGCTGGCCAAATAACCTAGAAGTAAACCAAAACCACCACCGGTAAGGCTGAGTATAAGGGACTCTATCAAAAACTGTAATCCTATCATGCGGGAAGTTGCCCCAAGCGCTTTTCTTAAACCAATCTCTTTAATGCGTTCGGTTACAGACACTAACATGATATTCATAATGCCAATTCCACCTACTACCAGCGATATACCTGCAATAGCGCCCAATCCTGCCGTTAACATAGCTAAAATTTGTTCAATGGACTTTAACAGATCCTGCTGAGACAAAACCGTAAAATCATCCGCTTTAAGATCCC
>CAYNEP010000178.1:0-1791 GCA_964396255.1 uncultured Gammaproteobacteria bacterium
GGATTGCAAGGGTTGTTCGACTACAATACAGGTGATGGCACAATAGTTGCGAGGGGAACTTTAGCATCTGAATTGATTTTTAAATCCATTGATAAGATATTAAAAAATAGAGGGTTGAAGGGGTTTGATTCTTCAATAAGGTTTTTGGGATCAGTGGGTTTTGGGGTGTTGGTGGCTTGGTGGTTAGAGTCTACAACAATTTTGAACAATACAGTGGATATTCCAGGTGATTTATTTGGTGTAGGGTTAGGCGCAGCGGCAATACTTGCTACGCGAGTGATGGCAGAACGAGCTACCAAAGATAACTTTCATGCATTAATGGAATCATTTAATAGTTTGATAGGAAAAGTCACTGATGGATATTTAATATTTGAACAAATTGTTGGAGGGATGTTGGAGAGAATTGAGTGCGTAGATGATGTTGGTACTGCTCTTGCAGCAATCACTAATCGGTTAGAGGCTGAATATGGTGATGAGCCTGATATTCAAGTATAATGACTAACAGAAATTAATATGATTGATGCAAGAGGTAGAGTTGAAAGATTGTTTCCAAGGGGAGATTTTGGTGGTAGTGTAGATCGCGAGCAAATAACTATACAAGAGAGAATAGCTTGCTTGCTAGCGGGCACGGATATGAGACTTCAATTTTTAATTAGAAATATGCAAGGGGCAACACCAGAGTTGCATTCTGTAATACGTCAGTTGGCAGGAAAAGCAAGTCGAGAGGATCGCCCTTTAAGAGTTATGGAGATCAGAAATGGGCCGTTATTGGCATCGCTAAGTTTTCAGGGCGGAGTACCTCGAGATTATGGCGATTTTATGGTTTATGACGGAGTACCTCATGACTCTCCTAAAGTAATCAGTGCAGGTATTACGAACTATGATTTTATTAGTTCGCTTTTATAGAGTGGAGATGATATCCTTCCAGATTCTGAACATCACGAAACGAGATTGACAGTTTATGAGCTATTGGCCAGGATTACTGGGGCAAGTGCAGAGAGAAGTTGGAACCTGTCTCGTGCAAATTTACTTACTGATGCGTCAAAAGGAATGATCAAGGCCGCGTATGAAAAAGTTGTGAGAAAAGGCTTAGTTGATATAACCGTAGGCGTAGATCCAATAGCCGAATTAGCTAAGAAGGTCAATCATGGCAATAGGTACGAGTTGTGTTTTCCAGATTTATCAGCTTCCTCAAGACGGATTGATTTCTTGAATGTGATTCAAGCTAGTTTATCGGTAGATGGATATGCATTTGTCCCACTGACATGGTGGTCGTTAGGCATTGATCAGCAGCGAGGCGATCTTTCTTCAGAAGAGCACACTCTGATCAAAGACGTGGTTATTTCTGCAAGGAAACAAATTGATATAGGAGAATACTTAGCGAGTGAGTACTCTAGCGCATATACTGTGGCGCATTACCCTGGAGCAGATACTCTTATTGTCAGGGGTACAAGAAAACCGGTAGTTGTATCACAAGTTGAGTTACATAATCGCGACAACGAACAGCTATCATAATATATAACATCGCAATGTCGATTCATCGGAATGCTGGGATTAGATGCTTCGGCTTCGACTGCCATGTTGCCGCTACTCCAGTGATATGGCACTTTCGAGCCTGGCTATATTAGGACTGGTATTTTTATTCGGCGATTGTTTTTGTTGTGGCATAATGAGGGGATGAGTGGAGATAGTTTAAACCAAGATAAATTGCCGTTTTTGTTTGCGCCAGCGGAAAATAGAGATTTATTAATCGAGAGCGTGGGTGTAAATCAAGAGAGAGAGTAAAGGAAT
>CAYNEP010000178.1:1801-2024 GCA_964396255.1 uncultured Gammaproteobacteria bacterium
ATCTCGAATGGATTAACAAGACAAGAGGGCTTCTAACTTATGAGCGATTATGTGAGTTCCTTATTACCAACATTTTCTTTGGTCTTGAATCATACTATGACATACATAAAGTTCCAGAAAACTACGAGTGGTTTCTTGGTACTACAAGGGAAAATACCCCACAACTTAATTTGCTACCTGAAACAGCTCAAATGTTTGATTCTCTGGGAGATGTTCTAGAGAT
>CAYNEP010000179.1:0-2014 GCA_964396255.1 uncultured Gammaproteobacteria bacterium
AAAACGCACTGGTGTATCCCGTTGTTATTGTAACCGCCATGTTTGCCATGATATTTGTCATGTTTGCCTTTGTCATGCCCCAGTTGCTACAACTCTACGAAAACTTTCAAGTTGAACTACCCCAATCGACAAAGATTGTCATGGCCATTTCCAATTTCATGTCGCAAAATTGGCTTTACGTCCTCATAGTCATTGCGGCAATCGTGGTTGGGTTTAAGAAAATTGTTTCCACAGATCGCGGGAAGAAAATAAAAGATATCTATATGCTTCGTATGCCGGTATTTGGCAATGTGATAAAAACCGCTGCACTCGTTGATGCAACCCGTACGCTATCAATTCTCATCACCTCTGGAGTACCGATTCTTGATGGTCTCAATATCGTGACTCAAGTGAATGATAATACGGTGTTTAAAGAATCGTTTGCACGCATCACTCAAAAGGTTGAAAAAGGATTTGGTATCGGCTCTTCGATGGCAAACGAAAGCGTATTCCCTCCGTCTCTTGTGCAAATGACGATCGTCGGAGAACAAACCGGTCATCTGGATGAAACCCTTCAGCGTATCTCTGATTATTATCAAACCGAATCAGAAACAGCTATCAAAATGGTCCTTACCTTGATTGAGCCTGCAATTTTGATTGTTCTTGGTATTTCGGTCGGATTACTGGTCTTTGCGGTATTGTCACCAATATTTACATTGAGCAGTTCTATCTAACGGAATACATCACGAGTGATACTCAAGTATGGTATTGACACCTTGATAAAAAAGTTTTATTCTTGTTATTAAGAATGTAAGATATTAAGATTTTAAGGTTATTATCAGTATGAAAAAACTTGCCCAAAATGCCTTTACTCTCGTTGAACTTCTTATCGTCATCGGTATCATCGGAATTCTAGCAGTTACCATGATGGTTTCTCTCAATCCTGTTGAAGCTCAACGAAAAGCTCGTGACGCCTCACGACTCAAAGCTGCACAAACGATTCAAGCAGTCGTAGAGCAAGCACTAGGCGATGGGCTGGTATTCTGTGCATCAGCTTGTAACAGTGCGGGTACCGCAACTGAATACAACTGCGGATCAAATTTCTTGGGCGTAAACATTTGTACCTATGCTCGAAGTATTCAAGGAGATCCACTGCAAGGCAGAACATCTACTTGTATGCAGGGATCAGGAACTCAAGACACCAACTGTAATATGAGATACGTTGTCAAGACTCTTGGATTAGACTACGAAATCAATGTCCGACAGGAATCAGCCTCTAATGCAAATAAACTTGCCGGCGACGGAGGAAATAATGCATGGATGGTCGAGATATTTACCGGAAATAATCCTAACATACTTAGTGGAACAAAAGATCCTACCTAACTTTGTAACTATCTAATACAAAACTGCAGAGCGTGTTCTGCAGTTTTTTTGTCTTTGTCATTCACGCGTATGTGAGAATCCCGTTCGGATATGAGATCCCCGATCAAGTCGGGGATGACATCTGTTGTCTCGACGCAGAGCGTGGGGGAATTAGACACTAAGTGTGAATTGAATACTCTTAAAACTCTCCATTCAATGTCTGTGCTTCTCGGTAGTAAGGTCTCATCTTAAGCACGGTAGTTAATGTATCTTTCGCTTTTTTGTTATATATTTCAGCGTGATGTGCATTCTTTGTTTCCTGGGATAAAGTCAGGTAAAGCACTGCAAGTGAGTAGTAGGTTTGTACATCTGTTGGGGCAATTTGCACCGCTTTCTCCATAGATCCGACTGCGGTTTGTACATCGCGGATATTGTGGGTGACTTGATAGTAAAGATAATAATTACGAGCTCTTGTTTTCCAATACAACATATTATATGGAGCACTACTTATTGCGTTAAAGTTAACCAGCTTCGAGACATCAATCAATTTCTGAGCATATTCTTTGTCTTCAAACGATGCTTGAAAGGCAAGTGAGGCGAGCACATTTGATAGTTTATCTTCATATACTGGCTCATGTTTCAATTTCAACGCATCATCGAGGCTGAGCATTGC
>CAYNEP010000180.1:0-1976 GCA_964396255.1 uncultured Gammaproteobacteria bacterium
CTGACAACTTTCTTTATTCAAAACTTGCAATAATTGGTTCTCAGACCGCAAGTGATCTCTTTGATGAGCCAAATCCTATTGGCGAAAGTATTCGGATCAATGGGACATCGTTTAAAGTTATTGGAGTTACCAAGTCAAAGGGCGGTGAGGGTCCGTTTAGTTCCGATGCTGTTGTATACGTTCCACTATTTACCGCTCAGAAAGTGCTCTTTGGGGTTTCGCATCTGAGTAATATTTATATAAGTGCAAAAAGTGAAGAGGTTACAGATGCTGCTGCAAATCAGGTTGGATTTCTTCTTCTTGAGCTTCATAAAAAGCAGAGTATAGAAGACGCTGATTTTTCTGTGTCCTCGCAATCAGATATTTTAGAAACAGCTACTGATGTGACAAGTACATTCACAACATTACTTACCGGTATTGCAGCTATATCGTTAGTAGTCGGCGGGATTGGGATTATGAACATTATGCTGGTCACAGTAACAGAGAGAACAACTGAAATTGGTTTAAGAAAAGCATTAGGTGCTAAAAGAAGAATGATAGTTGCGCAGTTCTTAGTGGAGGCGGTAATTCTGACCATAGTGGGCGGACTAGTGGGTGTTTTTGTTGGTATTACCGCCTCCAAAATATTAACCCAGTTATTGTCGCTCCCCACCTCTCTTGCATATGAACCGATATTAATTTCGGTTGCTGTTTCAAGTGTTATAGGTGTAGTCTTTGGCTGGTATCCTGCACAAAAAGCATCAAGACTCACTCCAATTGAAGCATTAAGGCATGAGTAATTCAGTTAAATCTCAGGAAGTCTTAGAATAATTACTACATGACAAATAAAAACATATTAACTTTTATATCAGTTGTTGCATTTAGTGTTCTGCTTGGGTTTTATGCCGGAAGATTCTTTGAAAGGCGTACTTTCAGACAGCGTATGTTTCAGATGAGGCAAAACGGGAACCGGGGTAGTCAAAACAACACAGAGCAAGGTCCGAGGCCAGACTTTGATCCTTCCCAAAGGCCAAATAGATAGTTCCTTGTTCTGATACAATAAGCTTGTCATGCTTGAGTTATCCACAGATCAGAAGGCCTTAGTAAAATTTTTAAATAGATGGTTTGAGGACAAATCATCTCTCTATGTAACAGTCGGTGGTTATGCCGGAACAGGTAAAACAACGAGCATTGCTATTTTCAGAGCAATGCTACATGAGAGAGCTCCCAAGCTTAAGATCGCGTTTTGCTCATATACAGGTAAAGCGACTCAAGTATTAAGAAATAAACTGCTTGCTCAAAAACAAATATATAAAAGTGACTTTATCGGCACCATCCACTCCCTCTTTTACTCAACAATTGAAGATGATAGAGGTGTAGTTCTTGGTTTTAAACTCAAGAGTAGTGAGGATATTAAGTATGATCTGATAATAGTTGATGAGGCGTCCATGATAGATGCTATTATATGGCAAGACCTGTGCTCTTTTAATATTCCAATCATTGCAGTTGGTGATCATGGTCAGTTACCTCCTATAACAGGCAATTTTAATTTAATGAAAGACCCTCAAATAAAACTTTCTAAAATACATAGACAAGCTCAAGAGAATCCGATTATCAAACTCTCAATCATGGCAAGAGAAAAAGGTGAGATCCCGGAGTGTGATTTTGGGAAGGTAAAAAAGGTAAAAATGTCAGAGTCGGGGTATTTAATAGATGAGGTTTTCTATTCATTCAATAATGACACTTTAATCCTATGTGGCTACAACAATACCAGAAATAAAATTAATACTGCAATACGAGGTTTTTTGGGTTTTGAAGACGTCACACCCACAGTAGGTGACAGGGTTATTTGTTTGAGAAATAACCATAAAAAAAGTATTTATAATGGAATGCAAGGAATTATACAAGAAATTGAAGAGGGGGATTTACGAAGTTATAGAGTAAAGCTTTTAATGGACTCTCTGGATGGGTTAGTATATATGGGTATGATTTCTAAA
>CAYNEP010000181.1:0-1974 GCA_964396255.1 uncultured Gammaproteobacteria bacterium
CGCGATTTAGGAAAAGAAAAAATGGTTATCCCGCAGGTTGTATCTGTTGGCGGATCTACTGGTATTGCGACAAAGGAAATTGTAGAAAAAATGGGTGTGAAAAACCAGGACGATCCAAAGGCTGCGGAAGCTACTGATGAGTTATATATGAAAGAAAATGCTGGCGGAAAAATGCTTCTTGGCCAGTGGAGTGGAAGTGATGTTAGGGGTATGAAAGAACCACTAATCTCTTGGTTAAAATCCAATTCTTTTGGTTATACTCTTAGAGTAATTTCTCATGGTCCTATATATTGTCGCTGTGGCGCAAAAGTAAAAGTCAATATGATCAAAGACCAGTGGTTTATCGATTATGGAGTTAGCGAATGGAAGGAAAAAGCTAAGGAATGCTTAGCTGCAATGGACATAATTCCAAAGAAATCCCGCTCTGAATATGAATATACTATCGATTGGCTAATGAAGAGGCCTTGCACTAGGGCAGCTGGTCTTGGAACCCGTTTCCCATTTGATGAAACTAAAATGATTGAAGCACTATCTGACTCAACTCTCTACATGGCATTCTACACTATTGCTCATTTATTAGAAGGAATTGAAGCATCTAAGATGGACGACTCATTTTTTGATTTTGTTCTATATGGTAAAGGGCAAGGAACTGACCAAATGAAGAAAATGCGCGAAAGTTTCCTCTATTGGTATCCAGTTGATTCAAGACACTCAGCTGGTGATTTAATTAGAAATCACTTAGTCCTCTATCTATTCATTCACACTGCACTTTTTGAAAAGAAACACTGGCCAAAGCAAAACGTCACTAACGGTTTCGTTTTGATGGACGGAATGAAGATGAGTAAGTCTATGGGCAACATTTTACCATTACGAAAAGCAATTTCTGAATATGGGGCTGATGTTATCCGCTTTTCAGTTGTTGCTGGAGCTGAACTTGCAAGTGATACTGACTTTAACCAAAGCGTAGCAGCAGGTGTAAAATCACGTTTAGAGCAGCTAGTAAAATTAGTTGATGAAGCAGCAGGATCAAAAGAGAAGAAAGATCATTCTAGATTAGAAAAATGGATTGATTCGAGATTAAATCGCCACATTCTAAACGGAAGTAAAATGTACTCAGAACTCGCAATGCGAGAATTAGCACTTGAAATTTTCTATGATGTCTTTGCTGATCTTCAATGGTATCTTAAGAGGGCAAAGCATCCAAACCTAAAAGAATTTTTCAAAAAATGGGCACTTTTAATATGTCCAATAATGCCGCATTTTGCCGAAGAATTCTATCACAACCTTGGTGGTAGTGGCTTTGCAACCTATGCTCGTCTGCCAGAAATTGATGAAAACAGTATCGATGTAGAGGTCGAAATGGGCGAGGATCTAATCAAGAATGTTCACTCTGACATAGAAAAAATCTCTGGTCTTATTGGAAAGAAGCCAACTAAAGTTACTTTACTTGTAGCTGCAGATTGGAAGAGAAAGCTGTATGAAATAGCTAGAAAAGAGAAATCATTCGAATCTACTCTTAAGGGAGCAAGTGTTGCTGGCCTACCAATGAAAGACGCGCCTCTTGTGACTAAGCAGCTTATGAAAAATGTTCATTCTCTAGGTAACATACTTAGCAGTGAAGGTGAACAATCTGCATTAACTGATGCAAAAGACTTCCTTTCTAATGAATTTGGCGGCTGTGCTGTCGAAATAGTTAATGAGGAGAATTCATCTCACCAGAAAGCTAAACTAGCAATGCCAGCTAAACCTGCAATCGTTCTAGAGTAGGTGCTTTTTTGGAATCTGTTTATCAGGAAGTTTTGGATAAGAGTTTTTCAGACCTTCAGTTAAATGGTGCTGAAAAGGCCCGATTTCTCTCCTTTTTTGGATTAAACTTGCCTCCACCAGACCTTCAACTCCAAAGCTTTTTGTCTATTCTTGAATTAGCTATCTATCTTCGTTCAAACCCTAATTATGCCCCTCAGAGTGATTCAG
>CAYNEP010000182.1:0-569 GCA_964396255.1 uncultured Gammaproteobacteria bacterium
GTGATAACTCTACCTGATTGTCACAGGTTGTAACGGAGGGAAACATACCCTGTGAGTAATCCGTTGGGTGCATACCGTTTGCAACTGCTTCATATGCATATACGGCCATAAGCTGTAACAGTGCATTTCTACTCATGAGAGCAACTGGATCTGGTGTTGAACCACAACCAGTGAACTCTACTCTACCTAGAGTTGTGGTGTATGGTTCGTGCGGTGATCCAGGCGACATGCGATTGCGCACTCTTCCATGGACACTTGCTACATTTGTTGGTCGACCCTGTGCATCAATGGTTTCATAATGAAGTGATGCACGATCTAATCTATCAGCATACCCATGTGTCATTGCTTCTGTAATGCGGTCAAACAACGTTTCAGCATTCAAAATAAATGGTGATGGATTAGCTGTTTGCATAACGCGTCTCAATGCTTCGCGCATATCTTTTGGATAGTGAACATTTCCATCTTCGGTACTAACACCAACTTGAGTACTAAATACTATGGGAGTAGAGTACATCATTGCTTCTGCAACCGTTGCAAGATTACTGTTAAACATATCGGTTACTGCTATT
>CAYNEP010000182.1:579-1970 GCA_964396255.1 uncultured Gammaproteobacteria bacterium
AGACTGTCTTGGTCTCCCCGATGTCTTTCTGGATAATGTGATAGACCTACGCTGGCATGAGCAGCAGTACATGCCCACATTCCGAGATCTCCCTTTTCTTGTTTCAGTGCATCAAAGTTTTCAAATCCATATTGTCTTGCTAGCTCGTTCCACATATCTCTGGTGACAGGATCATTAGGGGTGAGATGATTATTGAATAGATTCCACTGTACAGTTTGAACATATTTTCCTATCATTCCCTCATCTGCGTTAAGTCGCATCTCAAGCGGAGATGAGCCGATCGGCATGCTTGTATTGTTTACAATTATGGTTTTTTCTCTACTTCGCATATATACATCCTTCGCCATTGCGATCGCTTGATTTCGCGGATCAACGAACGGTGCTGTTGCAACCTCCCATACAGAATCTTGTAATTCTTCTTGATTGGGTGCTGTTGCAGGTCTCCCCGATCGTCTATCTATAGTCCACATCTCTTGTTCTATCCCTACACCAAAGACACCGCCAAACTCTTTGTGAGCTGCTTGAATTCCGTGTTCTTGCACTGTGGCGATTATTGCGCGTGCTTGATTTCGTGCCTCTTCTTTTCCACGCACTCTTTGATTAGATCCCTCCAACATCTTGTCTCATTGAGTTCCTCCATATTCAACTTCACCAGTTGGATGAATAGCACTGGGGATTCGTCCTGGATGACGCATAGCAGCTATAACGGTAAGACCATCATGCGCGATGCCTCCCATACCTTCTGTAAATCGAAGAGAAGGACTGGTTCCGTTTACATGGGGTGAGCGATAGATCTCTTTCGGATCGAATGCTATTGTTCCCTGTTCTGCGAATGTAAATTTTTCTGTACCTGCCATATAACAAAAAAAACCGCCGGATTCCGGCGGGTAACTTGGTCAAGTTTTATGCTTATGACCTCATTGCCCGCCTTTCAGCGAGAACAATAAAGAGGTTAATAAAGCGTAAAACTTTGTGTGACATGACTATAATAGTTTTTATTATATGTTTGCAAATTAAAAAATGCAACTATAGTTTTGGAAACGAGAAGAACCTACATTGAAAATTTTGCAGTCCTGAATTAAACTATAGGTTATCATGTCTAAAGAACGTCTTGTTCCCGACCATCTTAAAAAGGTTGATCTATCAGTCTATACAGACATAACTCCTATTCAATATTGCGACTATCTTCGTGATTTGAACAAGAAAAATATTGTTTTTTTAAGTTCTAGGTTTTCAGCTGTGCCAATGGATCCAACAAGAAGCGCACTCGTTGTTGTAGGAAGTGATGGGAAGCAAGAACGTCACGCACAGTCGAAGTCTGAATTTATTGTCTTGAAAGATCCAACAAGCCCAGATAAAGATGGGGAGGTTGATATAGAAGAGTGGTTTAA
>CAYNEP010000183.1:0-1962 GCA_964396255.1 uncultured Gammaproteobacteria bacterium
TAAGTGGTGTGAATTCAATAAGGAGAGACGTTAGGCTTGGGATTGGCTTTTGATAGTGTTCTGATGCTGTGATCGGGCTCACTGCATCAAGCTTATTGCTTATAGCCTCATTAAGTAGCTTGTCAATTGAATCACAATCAATTGTTACATCAGGGTTTAAAAATAGCAGCCACTCCCCTACCGCTTGCGCTGCTGCTTGATTACAGGCAAAGGAATATCCGTAATTATGTTTATTTTTAATAAGGGTGACATTTTTTTGACGTAACTCAGTTGGCTTCTTTGTGGAATTGTTGTCAACAACTATAATCTCCCCTGCAAATTCAGCTAGATTTGCCAGCTGTTTCTCGAGTTGTTCTGGTGTGTTCCAATGAACGATAATTATTGAGACCGAGTTATTTGAGTTCATATGACGCTAAAACTTTTCTTGTAAAAACTACATTGATTATAAGACCAGTAAATTCAGTAATACACATAACAATAGCAGCGCCACTTATGCCGTATACTGGAATGAGCACAACGTTGAGTACAATATTCAGCAGTGTGTTTGCAATCCCAAATGGTAAAAACTTCTTAACACTGTCTGAGGCCTGAACAAAAGTTGCAAGAGGTGCGTTTATAAAAAGCAAGACAAGTGTCAGGGATAAAAGCTGCATAGCTGCAATGCTAGGAAGATAGCTATCCCCATGAAATTGAGTGATTATAAAATTAGAGCTCAGATATAGCATTGCACCAAAAAAAATTCCCAGAGCCACAGTAATAATCGTAAGGAGAACAATGTGTCGACCATTAACTTTTTTATTTTGTGCAAAGACAGGAAACAACATCTGAACGAGCGAAGAGGGAAACAATGCAAAGTACTCAAGATATCTATACGCAAGTCCATAGAATCCTAGTGCCGCTTCACCAAGATAGCTTCGAACTAAAAGTGAATCTGCTCGTGCGTATGCAACAGATGTATAGTTTAAGAGAGCATATTTGGATGACGATCTAAGCGCGCCATATAGTGATTCTCTCTCTCCTTTTCTACGCCATATTCTACTTAGCTTATGAAACGGGAAAATGACACAGACGGCAATGCTGACTCCAAGAAGGTTGGCTAGAAAAACCTCATTAATCTGAAGATTGTGTTGTCTTATAAAGATTATAAAAAACATTGGTGTAACTTGAATAAGTTGCCAGACTGTTGATTTTAATACCTGTTTCTGTCTTATGAGATATGCATTTGCAATGGAGATGAGTGAATATGGAAAAAGAGCAATGCACGTTATGATGTTTAAAGTTAAGGGTAGCCAATCGAGCGTGTATGTTATTAAAAAAATAGCTACAGACACACACAGGGCAAGTAATAGCCGAAGTTTGGCAAATAATTCAAAAGCTTTTTCTTCATCTTCTTGTTTTTGATACCACTGTGTTAATCCAAAGTCACCTATAACGTTGCCAAGTAGTATTAAAGTAACGCTCAAAATCCCCTGACCAAAGATTTTTGGGGGGATGTACCAACTCATGGCAATGTAAACACTTGAGGTGAGAATTTTGTTTAAGACTGATGCGCTAAAATGAAGCCCAGATCGTTTAAAAATTGCTTTGATCATACAACTATTATATCCCTTGTCTTATGAGGTGCTCTATAATTTCAGGAATCATTTTAAATTGTATTCCAAGCTCTTTTTCTGTCTGCTTTGGGTTTAATCCCCCATATTGAGGGTATCGCACTGTGTTATTTATCTGTGCAACTGAGGATGTGGGTAAGGACTCTTTCAAGTTTCGTGTTTTTTGAAGTAGTAGAGTTATCGCTTCATGTGGCGTTGTTGTGTCAGGTGATGAGACGTGATAAATACCTACCTTTCTTGTTGAGGCGATGGCTAAAATTGCTGCGCAAAGGTCGTCAATGTCGGTTATTGATATCAGTTGATCAGAAAAAAGTGGATACAATTTATTTTGGTCATATAACTGAAGTGCCCT
>CAYNEP010000184.1:0-1962 GCA_964396255.1 uncultured Gammaproteobacteria bacterium
TCATCTGGGTGAGTGTACTTTTCCAAAGGTACTTCATCTCCGGTTTTGGCGAACATGTTAGTGTTCACGCCGCTTTGATAGATACCAGCAACCCGTATTTTCGAGTCTTTCAAATCCTCTTTGAGTACATCTGTAAATCCGCGCATACCCCATTTTGTGGCGCTATATACGGTTCGGCCTTTCTGCGCAGTAACACCTGATCGAGAAACGACATTTATGATCGCCGCCTGGGGCTGTTTACGCAATGTAGGCAATAGCTTTCTGGTGAGTAGAATGGGAGCGGTTAAGTTGGTATGGATTACTTGTTCTATTACTTCGTCAGGAATATTCTCTAGATCTTGTTGTTTGTGCCAAACGCCAGCATTGTTAATTAAAACAGAGATATCAGTGTGATCTGTGCTAATCTGCTCAATGTTTTTTTCAAAAGCGGCTTCATCAGTAAGGTCAAAAGCATAAGTGAAAATGTTTTCACGGTGAATTTCGGCACGTACTTTTAGGAGTTTTTCTTCATTTCTACCTAATAATATCAATGAACACCCCAGCTTGGCGAGTTGCAACGCAAATGAGCGTCCAATGCCATCTGATGCGCCTGTTATTAGTATTTTGCTGCTGGAGTTGATCATAAATGAATAAAGAAAATACGACTACTGTATATCATAAAAAACCATAAAAGAAAGCAACTCAAGCCAGCTTGTTACTCTTGCTTTTGTGTGAGGAACAAACTTTTTAAACCGATTCCTAATTTTCTTTGATCGGCTGAGATATTTAATTTTTGTGGTGATGTAGCATTTGGTAAAATAAACTTGATTGCTAGAGTCTCTTTGCTGGTCATTTCTTTAGGAATAGAGAATGTAAATGTGCCACTATTTCTTGCTTCCCAGGTTGTTAACAATACATTGTTGACAGAGACTTGAATACTCTGAGTTAGTAAATTGGGATTACTCAAAAATGGTGTAATGTCTGCGCTAAAAAATAACTCTCTATCTGCTGGCCTTACAGGAATCAAAATCGTCGCTTCATTTCCATCACTCCAGGTCAATTCGTCTTCAGCTGTCGACCAGCCAGTTGTGAGATAAGTATTGTTTTCTGCTGCTTTGGTAAACTTTAGAACTTTTCCATATTCATATGGAATTACTTCATCTATACGAATTGTTTCCAGCATAATACCTAAGTTTCGAGAATCGCCACTGATGCCTAGTTGCTGAGGTGATATGGCATCTGGTAGCTCAAATACTAACTTGATTCGGTTGTTTTCAATATGCTCTTTGGGAATAGTTATAGGTACTATCTTTTCATTGGTTAGATCTCCTTCTGCTAATGTAGTGTTGTTGATTGAAATTCGTATCTGTTGCTTCGGCTGTTTGGATGTTACAAATGGTCTAAGCTTAAGATTGATGCTGATATCATTTGTGTCTTTTGTAACTGGAATTAATAAAGAGGAAAAACGTTCCACACTCCAGGTTCCTGCTTCTTCTGCTTCACCCCAGCCTTCTTGTAAATATAATCTTGTGCTTTTAGTGGCGGAATTAAATTTATATGGGGTAGATAACGCAAGTGGGGGAAGATCATTGGAGTGTCCTGTGTTGGTATAGGTAGTGTACGTATTGATCCAGGAGCTGTTATCAAAAGCGTTGCCTTTGACCAAGAACTTCTTCATCTCTGGTAAATACTCATTTTTCCATTTGCCTTTCCACTCGTAAAAAAAGAAGTTCCGAGTGCGCTCACTTGAAGCTTCTTCGTGTAAAACGTCAATGCCAGGGAAGGATGTTTGTAACTGAGCAATTCCGGCTACAGATTTAGGAATATCGCCCAATGTGGTTGCTTTATCTGATATTGAAAGGGGACCTTGATTGTTGAAGTCCTTGATAAGCAGTAAAGGTCGGGCGGCAAATTTAATTGCATTGTCAATTTTGTATTGAAACTTGTTGTTTTGAGTACTTTCAGCGAAGCCCTCTGGTGTTA
>CAYNEP010000185.1:0-1958 GCA_964396255.1 uncultured Gammaproteobacteria bacterium
TTCGCCATTGTTAGCGCCAATATCAACTAGAACATTTGGCTTGTATTTGCTGGCAATACGCTCGATTAATACGCGCTTTTCGCCAAATCCTTTGTCTGAATAGTTATGATCATCATAATACTCTCCCCATTGGGTTTGAGCTTTGGGTAATTTAATGCCACTTATCGTGCCGCGCAAACCCATAAGCAAACCTTTGAGTTGAAATTTTGAAACTGAAAGTGAACGAGCTTTGCCAATTTTTTTATCTCCATATCGTGTTTGTGCTTTTGCATGAGCATGCAAGTGCATTGCAAGACCCATGTTAAAGAGTGTGTTTTTTGGAAGAATGCCAGAGACTAGATCAAGTGGGAATCCATCTAGAAACTGTCGAAGAAGTGGGATAAATCTTAGATCTTTGTAGGCCGCAACTGTCAGTGAGGTAAGGAAATGTCTACAAAATTGTCCATAAGCAACCCATGGCTCACCCTCTTTATACATATCAAAGGACAAAGTGTCGATAAACACTGGTCGACCTTCAAAATAAGTAATGTTATACGCGCTTGCGTCTTTCAAGATCATGTCATGTTCAAGGGCAAGCAGGCAAATATCAAGCGTTAATAATGCCGCGTCTTTTAGTTGTGTGAATGACCACTCATAGGGATAGTTCATAAATGGAATTTGCTCGGGCTTTAACGTCTTATACCCATCACCCCCAGAAATCTCTTTATGCGCAACCATCCATTTGTTTTTGATAAGTTTTTCATAAAGCCCCGACTTCATCAGGTGATCATATTCGGTCTTGTACCTTGTCGAAACCGAACGATAGAAGACACCATCGCGTTCAAAAACGTATCCACTAGGATCTTTATATGAAGAGGGGAGAGGAGAGTTATTACTTTTTGGCATTCTTCTTCCCCTTTAACTTACTTTTAATGGTCCCAATCAGCCCTCCAATTTTATCCTTGAAAAAATAAGAACCAGCGGCTACAGAGGCAATGACAACTTGCACAACGTAAGAACCAGTACCAGGGTCAAGATAGGCATGTGCTCCACCTGGAAAAACAAACAAAGCAAAGATAGCAACAATAAGTATATTCATATAAAATGATTTAATAAGTAATACATAATTATACCACTACTTACTCTTCAAGAGTGATTGTGTAACAATAAGATCCTCTTTTGTATTAACCCCCAACCCTACTGACTCAAAGGGAACTGATACCTCAGAAATACGACCGTCAACAGAGGCCATTTCTATTAGATCAGTTAAATAATATTCTCCAGTCACTTTTGATTTCTTGATTTTATTCACACTTTTTATTAAAAAATCATACTCAGCACAATAGAAGGCAATATTTACCGTTTTGATTGCTCGCTCTTGTTCATTTGCGTCTTTAAATTCAACGTTACCAATGATGCGCCCCTCTTTATCATGAATAATTCTACCAAGCATCCCAGGATCATCAACAGTTGACGTCAAGAGCGTTAAAACACTTTTGGAAGTACTATGAACATGAATCATCCTTCCGTATAATGAGCCATCATAAAGAGCCATGGCATCACCATGTCCAATCAAAACAGTACTGGGCAGTCTATTCATTTTAATTTGAGCGAGCGCACATTTTATGGCATGCCCAGTACCCAAGCGCTTCCTCTGGGTTACAAATGAAACATCATAGTTAGCAAGTGCATCCGTCACCGACCTTGACTCATGACCAATAACTACATAAATCTTATCAACATAGTGTCTCATCCCCTCAACGCCATAAACAACCAATGGCTTATTAGCAATAGGGACAACAACCTTGTTTGATCTATGCGCCCCAAATCGTTTTCCACGTCCAGCAGCAAGAATAATACCTATTGTCATAGATTACTTAAATAACGAATTTCTAGCGGTCCCATCCATGAGGATGCGTTTTATACCATTTCACAAGAGAGGCAACACTATCTGCAATGGTATGCGTAGGCTTCCAACC
>CAYNEP010000186.1:0-1938 GCA_964396255.1 uncultured Gammaproteobacteria bacterium
TTGGTATCCTTTTTTCAGTATACTGAAAAATAGAACCATATGAAAAAATATAAAGTAGTACTTGGAGGATGGTATCAAAGGACAACGCTTCACTTAAGTGAAATTCATGGCTTTTTAGATTCTGGATATTCGAAACTTCCCCTTTCTCATGAAAAACTTCAAGAATATTATCATAACCTGCGTCTTACCTCAGTTGAACGAAAGGCAGATTTATTTGAATACATCGAAGCATGCACGACTGATGGAATTACAATCAATTACTATGAAGATGGATTATACGTCTTATCTATCCAATCTGATGATATTCTTGAGGCACGAACTGTTTTGACTGATTATTTCTCAAAACGGTTTGAGCCTGCAATCGGTTATATTTTCTCACTTGGCGCCCCAACCCCGAAAATACTTGCAAATATGAAAAGTTCTCATCCCACAGTTGTAACGCTATATCATGAAAAACCTGAGTCATTCCATTTGTCTGAGACGATTTTTGGAGAACCTTATGAAGTCATCAAAAGCTCACAGGCAACAATGTATAAAACCAATGAATTTATAGTTATCTCAACAACAAGAAAGAATCAAAATATTATCGACGAACTCATTTCTATGCAAATTTTTTTCAGGGAGTTTAAAGACCAGCTTGAGAAATATTTACATATCCACCGCGTTATCTGGGAAGAGATATCAACTATCAAGGAAAAACGTACGATTGTCGGAAGTGAGGTTGAGGAATATCGTGGAAAACTTGACGCATATCAGAAAACCGTTGATTTAATCACAAATAGAATTAACCAAATGGGATCATATAGCCTTACACGAGCATCAATTGCTAAGCAACATAATATTGAATCAACACTCAATGAGCTTTTTAAGTATCGTTTCGAGGTTCTTCAAGATACACTCTTTTACATCCAAGATATATGGCAAATGACAGATAAATACTTAAAAACTGCTATTCAAACGATACTGGAAATAAAGAACCAATCAGCAAGTCGCAATATCGTGTCACTTCAAGTTATTACAACAGCTGGTGTTGTCGCGGCGCTTTATAGCCACTTAAGTCGCTCAGATTTTCCTCATATTACACCAATCGGGGTGTTGTATTTTGCGACACTTCTTTCCCTAACATGGCTTATCAACCTTATGATTATGAAGGTATTTAAAAATAAATCTTATAAAATAGGAATTCCCGATAAGGCGAAGATCTAGTCAGATCTATTTTTCAGTGATCAACACGGTCTGAATAACAACCTCATCAACTGGTCTGTCATTTTGATCTGTTTTTACTTTGCCGATAGCCTCAACAACCTCCATGCCCCTGATTACTCGTCCAAAGACAGCGTGTTTGTCGTCAAGAAAATTATTATCAGCAAGGTTAATAAAAAATTGACTACCTCCTGTGTCTGGACCAGCATTTGCCATTGAGATGGTTCCCGTATCATTTTTATTACCTGCTCCAAGCTCGTCAGGAATTGTGTACCCAGGTCCACCCCTACCCGTTCCCTCAGGATCACCTCCCTGAATCATGAAGCCGTTAATTACTCTATGAAATATCGTCTTATTATAAAAATCCTTCTTAGCCAGGGTGACAAAGTTGTTAACTGTGATAGGAGACTGTTTTGCGTTAAGCTCAATAACAATTTCTCCCTGATTTGTTTTTAACGTTGCCGTATATGTCTTCTTTTGATCTATGCTCATAACTGGTGGTTGAGTTGTTGTCTTTGACGTTGGAACAACCTCATTTTGTAACTCTTGAGAGTCAGAATTTGTAATATTTGAATTATCTATTTTAAACTTCGGCTTCACGACCATTACGACTCCAGCTAAATGTAGTAAGTTAACTACCCCAATGATCCATGACCGTTCTATATTCATGCGTAGCTGAGAGTATTGTCAATAGGTCTGTCAATATCATCATCTCGAGTAGACTCTATTTCTGCG
>CAYNEP010000187.1:0-1937 GCA_964396255.1 uncultured Gammaproteobacteria bacterium
CGAGTTTAAATTCTATTCCATACACCAAAAGCAGTGTGAAGCAACTTAGGCGATCTTTTGTTGTTCGCTCTTGCAATGATGTTGAGTCTGATCCGGCTAGTGCTGGAGTCAAATCTTTTGCTGTTGGTCTAAGTTTCTGGGATATGCGGCTTTCTTCTTTAGATGTACTTGTTGAATGTGATATTTCTTCTCTTAGAATTCCTCGGGGCCCTAGTGTTATAGGACACGTTGGACTTTTATGCGATACTTCAAGAGTACGTGAGAGATCAGATTTTGAGATCGATTATAAAAATCATTCTGGTGTTGTTTATCTAGATCGGGCCTTTAAGCTTAGGCCTGATGTTAGAAAATCAGAAATAATCCGGTTAGCACTTGCCCGTTTAGTTGGCCATTTACTTAGAGCCACTCCGGTTGGTATTATTCATCTAGACCCTAGTTGTATAATGCAGAACAGTTCCTCACTTTCTGATTTAGCTGTTTTAGCCGGAGTGACAAATCCATTCTGCGTGCAATGTCAGAATGGGATTAAAAGTACTCTAAAGGCGTATGATGAGGCAGTCTAAAAATTAGGGTTCTCCAACTATCTCTAGTTGAGCTTCTCTCATTCTTTTCATATCTATTTCACTTAATAATATCTCAAGTTTGCCACTAGTAGCCTTCATCGGAATTACGAATGCGTCTGGATGGGCTGCTGCAAAACTTCTTGCTGCCTCAATCGCTACCGAAGCTTTCTGATCCATTACAACCATTATTTTGCTCTTATTGACGCTTCCGACGTTACCTTTTGCAAATGCCGCTGAATCAAGTGCAGATTGCGACACATCAGCCCGTCCATCTGCATCTATCGTATAACTAACTGTAAAGCATTGATTTGGTGCAGCATTTAATGTGCCTTTTCCAGATTGGCCGTCATTTCTTGTTACAAGTATAAATGCTGCAACTTGATTTGTCATATCCCCTGTGTTTCGGAGATTTTTTTCTATTGAGCTAATTAAAGAAGTAGCTAAATCTGTTTTTTCTCCGCTAACTAAAATTGCTTCTTTCCTTTCAACATCACTACATATTCCAATTACTGTTTTTCCTGGGTTTGCAGCTCTAAACTCTTCAACTTGGTATCTTACATTTTCATATGCTGCTTCATTTGGGTCGCTAAATCTTGCTATACTTTCTGGTATGACATCTGTAGTGATAGAAGATAGTTGACTACCCCGACCGCTTCTGTGACAAGAGCAGGCACCGTTTACGGCTCCGCATCCTTTGTAGCCGCGATGGCCAACAACTACTATTATGTCTTCTTCTATCTTGTTGCCTTCATTAGCGTTTCCAGCTCTTGAATCAACCATTATCGAACTGTTTTCAAATTCAATCTCACCAAGAGTGTTTCGTGAATCTGAGCACATAACTACTCTAATGCTCTTCGATTTCTTTTTAGAAGCAGCTCTAATTTTCATTTTCTCTTCAGATTCAGCGTATTTAACAGCTGCAAATTCAAGTGCTTCATCTATTGTTAATGCTTTATCAGTTGCTATTTTTGCCTCTATTCTTCTTAGGTTATCTACAGTTCCAATCGCAATCTGATGGGTCCGCTGTCTTTCAGTTTCAATTTCTAATCTAGGTAGAGGTCGTGCGTTCTCCACAGCTCCTCGTCCAGCATCGTGTCGGTTATGTAATCTACTTATGCTAAGTATCATCTTCTCTGCTTTCTTAAGTCTCTTTTGTGCGTTTTTTTCCTTCTTGCTTTTTTTGAGTTTTTCATATATGGCAACTAGGCCAACTAATGTTTTTCTTTTTCCGCTACTGATTAGCACGGCTTCTGGAAAGTCTTCTTTGTCTAATGAGGAGCAGAATTCGAGGAGTTCCTTTTTTATGAGCGGATTTATGTTGTCGAGCTTTATTTGTTTTAAGTTGGTAAGGTCGAGCATGCTACTATTAGATAA
>CAYNEP010000188.1:0-1925 GCA_964396255.1 uncultured Gammaproteobacteria bacterium
CATTGATTTGGGTGATCCAAGTAGCTATGACCTTAGAATCGATGGCAGTGCCTCAAACGCAAATCTTGGCCGAGGAGAAATACTTGTTGAGGATATAAACAGAGACAACAAAAATGACTTAATCATTGGGGCTATATCTGAAAACTCATCCAGAGGGTCAACCTATGTAATATTTAATGACTTATTAAATGCAAACATTTCCGCTGCAACAAACTTAGACTTAAGCAAAAGTAGCGACTACAATATTAGGCTAAGGGGAAACAGCGCGGATACATCCCCAAAGTTTGGCAAAAATTTATTTAGTGTAGATTATGATAACGATGGAGAAAATGACCTATTTCTTGCTGCGCCATATTCCGATAGAAATGGCCAGGATTCAGGGACACTTTATTATATTTCAAATACAAAATTAGCTACTTTATACTCTGGGGTCGGTACTGAAATTGATCTGACCTCTAGTGCAAACTATTCTACTGTTTTTTATGGGCCAATAGCACTAGCCTATGTTACGGAAAACCTTGACTTTGGTGATTTCAATAGAGACGGAAATCAAGACATAATGCTAATGGCAGATACTGAGTATAATAATTTGGGTGATTCTGGATCTAACTTTATAATTCTAAACTTCCCTCACACCTTGAGTGTAAACGTCGCAATGCTACCCGCCGGCACTACGTCAGGAGAGGTGAGTGGCACTATAACAGCGACTAACTCAGTAACATCAATATCTGGTGTTCAATGGAGCTTGAGTAACAGTCCAACTAGTACCTGGAATAATTGCACTGCCACGGATGGGTCATTTGACACCAATACTGAGCAATTTGTATGTAATGTATCAGGCTTGCAAAATTCTTTGACGGCTTACTTTAGAGCATATGATACAAACACTGTTTATACTGCCGCCTCAAACTACGCAACATTCACTGTTAATTACTCAAGTGATTCATCTACCACAAGCAATTCAACTACTCCAAGTATTTCATCTTCGTCTGGTTGTGACAAAATTCCTCCTGGCTCTAAGACACCACTGCTTCTTGATGCAATTGATCAGGGTACGAACTCAATTATGCTTTATTTTGCTTCCGCTGATGATCCAGTTGAGCACTATGCTTTGAAATATGGAATTAAATCAGGTGAATATAAATGGGAAGTAGCAAATATTGGAGATAAAAATTCTCGCACCTATCTTGTTCAATCACTATCACCGAACACAACTTATTATTTTAAAGTTCGTGCAGGAAATGGCTGTGCCGCTGGTGATTGGTCTAACGAGATTTCAGCTACAACTAAAGGTCAAAATTCCGATTCTCAACTTGATACTATTAATTCTTCTCTGAAAGCTGCTCAAATGGCTAATATTGGCTGCCAAAAATATACTGTCCAAGATGGTGACAGTCTCTGGTCAATCGCAAATAAACTTCTCAGCGATGGTAATAAATTCACAGAAATAATTGATCAAAACAAAGACATCTTTCCCTCACTCCTAACCTCCAATAATCTTAAGATTGGCTGGGAATTACAATATAACTGTGTGGCTGAGTCAGACAAAGAGAGTAGAGAAGCAACGCTTGGTGGGTATACTGTGAATGTGAAAGTGACAGATACAAAACAAAATCCTGTTGAAGGGGTGACAGTTAGGATTCATTCAAAGGTGCAGGAAGCGATTACAGACGTTGACGGCGTGGTAAGATTCTCGAATGTAGAACCAGGAAGTCATCGCGTTTTGGTGGCAAATAACGACTATGAAGATGAGAGGGCAATTAATTTGAGTGGAGATGTTAAAGAGCTTAATCTAAACATTACATTAAAACAAAAGAGCGCTTGGTTCCCACCACTGGCTTTGACAGTCATTGGTGTGTTAGTGTTAATAATTTTAACCCTCAGATTTAACAATAAGAAAAAAGAAAATAGTCGGCTTACTTGAT
>CAYNEP010000189.1:0-1907 GCA_964396255.1 uncultured Gammaproteobacteria bacterium
CAGAGAATCAAGTATTTTAGCTATCGCTGGGACCTTAACTGCCTCATAGGATTGGATCAAATCCTGCATTGCTCCTTCATTATTAGCCAATGCGTTATTTCTATTTTCAACTCTATTTATGAAAGAGGTTAGTTTTTTTGCAAGCAACGCGTCTGTTATGTGTCGCCATTTCTTTTTTATTTGCTCTTGTAAATCTAAATCTCGCCAAAAACTTTTTACGTTTGGTTCACGTTTTTTAGCATTGATATATCTTACTGCGAATGCATTCGCATGCGTTTCAGCTATATTAGCCTCGTACTCCATCCTTTTTATCATTTTATTTCCTCGCTCTTCGCCATAATTCTCAATTATATTGGCTACTATTTCAGGTGCGAGTGATTGGTCTAGTGGTGAAACCATTCCCAATACCTCCTTTTGTCGAATGTGGCCCATTTCGTGAGCGAGATCGTACACGAGTTTAGCAGTCTTGTTATCTGGGTTGGTATCAGCATCCGGACCAACAACATTTCGAGAGGATAATGCCTCCTGAATTAGAGTGACATCCAAGCCTATGTACCACAAATTTTCGTTGCCTCTGACAACCGCTGCATCATCTTGTTCTAAGTCTGCAGGGACTATCACAGGAGGAATTTCTATTCCACACATAGGCATTAAGTCTGTGACAACTTGAGACATCACTACTGCTATCGCTGTTTCAGCTAATTCATTAGTCTCAACATTAAAGTTCGCCTTCGTAGCGCTCATTGCCTGAATTACATTGTAATATACAGCTATAAATCGCTTACTGTATTCGCTATCAAGTTTTTCTTGATGTACAGTATTCCAGTTGAGCTCTGATTTATTTCCGTTCAATTTATTCATACTCGTCTTTCGCTTGGATCAAAATGCCGACCTCCCTCATTACTCATCATGCGTCTTTTCACTGACACTATTTGTCCTTCCCGATTTTTGAGTTGTTCCTCAATAGCAAAAATGCTAAATCGTAAAGTGTTTTCTCTAGATGATTTGGTTCCAGCTGTATACTCGCCCATCCTCGAAGATCTTGCATTAATCTCGTCAATCACAAAGGACATTTCAGTAGAATTTGGAGTTAGTTTTGCCAAATCACGCAGATCATCCATATAATCGGAAAACTCCAAAGGGACGTTAATGCCTTCGGCTTTTAGTTCATTCCTATACTTTGGATTCGACAAATCAGCAACATCCACGTATTTCGGCGCGATGACCCCACCTTCCTTGTTTTGTCGCCAATCCTCAACTACTCTCAACACCTTAACATCTTGTCCTCGTTTTTCAATACGCCAGATTTCAGTTGGATAACCGCGTTTGTCATTCGCATCTCGCATAATTCTCCAATTTCTGCTCTCATTACTCGCATATGCCTCTTTGAGAGCGGCGACAAGAGCTAAATCGTTATCAGAAATTTGCAACTCCTGTGAGTTTGTTCTTGGTGGTTTGTTTTTTGCTGTGGCAGTTTTTGTTCTTGGTCGCGATGATGATGGCGCTTCTTGAGATTTTTGACCGCGTCGCCTCCAATCACTGCCAAAAAACATATGCCCTATTCCAGGATAAGCAAAGTCTATAGCCTCCTCCCACATTTCATCACTACTTCTCCTGCCTTCTCGACCCTCACGAGAGAAAGCTCTGTTAAATGCTTCTCTTATCACTGACTCCTCAATATCATCCCTAGCCACCCAACCATTACCACGCATATGACTACCGACTGCATCGCCTTCGACTGAATTTGATTGGCTCGCTTCAAACTTAATTCTCTCTTCTAAAGTGCTGTCATATGCTCTTCTTTTTTGTTGATCACTTAATACTCCATATGCCTCGTTAAGCATCTTAAAATTTGGTAATTAGTTGATTTCGTAACCAATCCAACATATAAAAGGATTGGTAACATG
>CAYNEP010000190.1:0-1893 GCA_964396255.1 uncultured Gammaproteobacteria bacterium
AATTCCACTTCAACTTGTTTTTCCAATTCAGTCATCTCTACATAAGGAGAGGAGCAGCCATTTCTATTCATTTTTTTGCAGTGATAGTAAGCAATCTTTCCGCCTCTTTTAGCAAATTTCTTTTCGTTTTTATGCCATTCTGCTGTATATCGTTGGCCACATTCCTCACAATAAATAAATCCTCTCAGAAGAAAATCATGGACTCTGCGTCTAAGTAAGAAGTTGCGATGTTTAGCTAATACATACTGGCAAGTATCAAATAGGTTTTTATTGATTATTGGAGTGTGATTTCCAATCTTTGACTGTCCATGCCATCTTATTAGGCCATAATAAAATGGATTATTAAGCAAATTACAGACAACGCTATGCCCCAAAGGCGTACCATTCTTTGAAATAATGTTTTGATCTTTTAACCAATCAGTAATTTCAACGATTGAATAATTACCAGTTGCATAAAGTTCAAACATTTCTTTAATAATTGGTGCGACATAAGGATCTGGCTCACAAGTTTTCTTTTCTTTTTCTCCTCCTATGCTTCTATAACCAATAGGCGGTGGAGTAGGTTGCCAACCCTCTATAAACTTTTGCATTAGTGCATCTTTGGTTCGCTGTCCATTAACTTCAGACTCCCATTGAGCAACCGCTGCAAAGATGTTTGGTACGAGGCTGTTGCCCTCCATTAGATCGCCCTCGTTGATTGAAAGCAATTTAATACCTCGGTTCTTAAAATCGTTATATATTCTCGTAAAATCTGCTACATTGCGAGCAAAGCGATCAATCTTATAAATAATGACTGCATCAACAGGATTTTCTTCTATGGCTTGAAGTAATGCCTGAAGTTCAAGTCTGCCACTAACCGAACGACCACTTCTACCACTATCATCAAATATACCTTTAATGTTTTGATAGTCATGCATTGATGCATACTCTTTTGCTTGCCTTAATTGGTTATCAGGGGAATAACCTTTATTTTTCTGATCGTCAGTGCTAACTCTGATGTAAATGTAACAGCTTTTCATTATTTATGTTGAACTTAATTACTTATACTTACTTATATATTAAGTCTAACGACTTTATGCCAGTAAATCAAGTAAATTTAACCAGTTCTTTCTCCTTTCTACTTTGGACATACTCCTGAACTTTCTTATTAAACACAGCGCCTGGCTTTTTTATATTTGGATCTCGTTTTATATTGCTTACAAATTCACGAAATAATTGGGGTGGCAAGTGATGGATATATAACGCTTTCAGATAAGTTAGTTTGAAATTGAATTTATTATTAGGTTCTAATTCCGACCAAGACTCGTATGCTAATTGTTCACCTACATCCATTGCCACAAACTCATCGGGATCGGATGGTGCCATTTTCCATCTCTTATAAGAGTCCGTATCTTCCATATCGCTGGTTGAACTTCGTTCAACTTCGCTTAATTCTCTTTTATTAGTATTAGGTTGGATTACATTGGATTGAGTAGCGGACTGGTTGTCGTCTGGTTGCACAAAGGTTGGCAATTTGACAACCTCTTTGTGTGGATATGATGGATAAGAGGAATTTTTAAATCTGTCTTTCCTAAGCTGCTGGTAATCAAACCATTTTATAAACTCTATGAAACACTCATCATTTTCAGTCCATCTATAAATAAGACCAGCATCAGCTATCCCTACAAGGTACTTTTCTACGTCATCATCAGACCAGTTTGTCATTGGCACCACCAAAGCTCTAATATAGTTTGCCTCACCCCTTAGTCTGCCCTCGTCATCAGCGTGTGCTATCAACCAAGTAAAAAGTAGTCGTGCATTAACTGATAACTTATTGACTTGTTGCGATATTGAAATTTTTTTATGTAACATTCTTGCTTGAGCCATATATTTATATATGTTTATTGTTCATAG
>CAYNEP010000191.1:0-1885 GCA_964396255.1 uncultured Gammaproteobacteria bacterium
AGCAGGAGCTGTTATTGTGGCCATGTTGATTTTAGGATACAATCGAAAAGAATCTACTATTTATTCGTTTATATTGGCCATTCCAACAATTTTTGCAGCAGCTCTTTTTGATTTAGTGAAAACGAGAGACCTATTAACATCGTCTGATATGTTGCCTATTGCTATCGGTTTTACAACCGCCTTTGTGAGCGCATACATAGTAATCAAACTCTTTGTAGGGTTTATTCAAAAACATACGCTTGTTCCTTTCTCAATTTATAGAATGCTTCTAGCTATCCCACTTCTTGCCTAATCAAGCGATTCTAGCCTTGAATAATTAAACCCACTCATGTATGATGATTGACCAATGCTACGGGCCTATACTAACCACACAAATACTCCACTTTTTCTCTATTCTGGAAACCTACTACAAAGAATTATTCTAATTTCCTATTTTCCGCTAAGCGCTCTTTATCTCGTTTGGCTTACCTATATTGCCAGAGATTGGAGCATGTGGTTTGCCATACCCATGGTCATTCTTGATTATTACACGATCGCAATTACATGGCTACACTTAGCAACATCAGCATCAATCGCCCACCCAATACCACAGCCCCCTCTACATGATATTGAGGCAGATGCTATTATCCCAACTTACAATGAGCCCACCGATGTCATAAAAATGACGACACTCGGGGCACTTTCAATAATTGGTATCAATACTGTTATTGTTGCAGACGATGGACGACGCCCACATATAAAGAAAATGGTTGAAGATCTAGGGGCAGTTTATATCGCGCGATCTGATAACAAATATGCAAAGGCAGGAAATATGAATTATGCTCTTAAGTTTTCACATTCTCCCTATGTATGTTTTTTTGATGCCGACCACATAGCTCACCCTAATTTTTTAAAAGAAACAAGTGGATTCTTTAGAGATCAAAAGCTAGCTTTCGTACAAACGCCTCAACTATTTTTCAATCACACTAGTAGCATTCAGTATAGAGGCGTCAATAAACGAAACTTTTGGAACGAACAGACTATGTTCTATGAATTGCTTCAACCTGCAAAGAATAGATTCAACTCAGCGTTTTTTTGTGGGACAGGGGCACTTTGGTCTAGAGCTGCTATAGACAGCGTTAAGGGCTTCTCGACAGAGACAGCAACAGAGGACATTCACACTTCAATTAGAGTACATGGTAAAGGATGGAATTCGCTCTTCTTACAGAAACCACTTGCATTTGGTATTGCACCCCTTGATCTTAAAGAATACCATGATCAACGAGTTCGTTGGGGAGCCGGATCACTCGGACTTATGCTCAGATCAAAAGATTCCCCATTTGTGCAAAAAGGGTTAACATTAAAGCAACGACTCAGTTACTTTTCCTCAACAAATATTTTCTTATATAACGGATTACCAAAGTTTATCTATTTAATCATACCCTCTCTTATACTACTTCTTAGTCCATTCACGTCACTAGCACACTCAACAATCGCATCTCAGTTTATTATTCTCCTATTTGGCTTCTCATTATTTTCCCAGTTTGTCGTCTATTCGACTGCGCTCAAAACATATCGTCCTATACTGAGTGAACAATACAATATTGCAAATATAATCTCATGCTTAGTTGCGCTTAAGGGTATTATCAGACTTGAGAAGAAGTTTAAAGTATCAATTAAAATAAAGCAGCTAAAGGAGAGTCATTATGCATACTATGCTCTTATTTTCTTTGTGTTATTCATGAGTATATCTACCTTATTTGGCTTATATCATTGGTTTATTATTCTAAATAAGTCAGTCTCTCAACTTTCAACAAGTCCCATAGGGTCATCTTTGTTTTGGAACATATATAATCTCTTTTTTGTAGCCTCTTTAACATTCTATATAACTCACTACAATAACAGA
>CAYNEP010000192.1:0-1883 GCA_964396255.1 uncultured Gammaproteobacteria bacterium
ACGGGATTTGTTCTCGATTACCAAGGAATATTTGAGATTGAAGGACGACCTGCAGGACTTGGTTTAGACTCAGTCCTATTTCCAGGACACAGGGACAACTTTAAAGGGTATATCCAACAACTATCGCAACAGTTAGGAAAAGATCTTGCGGTCAAGATGTTTAGGTACGAACAAGATTCTGTAAATGATCCAGGTGGTGAAAAAAGAGAGTTTGCAGACGCTATGGGAATACCCTTTTACGATGTCGATGAGGAACCAGAGAAGCCAGATCAGTTTCTGTACTTTGTGTACGGTAATAGCGGTGAGCAGGCTAAGTTAAAGGAGTATGAAGGACGAAGTCTATTTCCTGTTCGAACAGATGGAGATAAAGAATACTTAGTTCATATGCATCGAGCAACAGGTGCAAGTTCATCTCTCGTTGAGTCTATGATGGCGGGCAATATTCCATTCGTCCTTAAACCAAAAAAAGGAATGTGGGCTCAGAATGTCTACCCATTTCTTGGAAGGGGTGTCAATGTGGATGGTCAGTCGACAACCACAAAAATTAGATCCTTATACGAAGAGGATAGAGTGAATGGCTTTTTACTACAGCCATTTATTCCACCAGGGACTATTGAGATAAATGGAAAGCATCTCTTTGCAATGGCACGTGTCTACGCGTTTGCAAATGTAGCTGAGGGAAAATACGAGGTCTCAAACGGAATCTATGTTGCAAGAAACAATCTGAGATTGCACGGTACAAGTGATGCGATAACAGGGGAGCTGGTGTTTAAATAAAGAGGTGGGTAGAGAGGTGATTACATCATCTCTTCACTTGGCTTGAAGATTTTTGGTTTTAACCAATCAGCCTCATCATCCCCTTGATCATCAGCTCCCTCAAAAGAAGAGGTCGCAGGAGCTCGTTCAACAGATGAGATCTTTTGCATTGATTGTCTCTCAAACGATGGTTTCTGAGTTTGAGGAGTGCTGACTTGGTTTTGGTTACCGATTTCCCCCTGTCCTGGATTCGCACCGCTCTTTAGGAGCGTTGCACTTGCTTCAAATGTTGAAGCTGAGACAGTGGGTGAGGTAAAGTTTTTTGTTGCGTCTAAGACACCTCGATAGAGATTGGTTGCCATCTGTTTGCTGATCTCAATATTCATAGACTGTAAAAGGAAAAGAACAAGTTCTGAGATAGAGGAAGCATTTCTATTTATGAGGTTTGCGGTACCATAGAACGAGTTTGAGACATGTCTATCAATGTTAACAACCTTACTATTCTTAAACAGTTCTTGGTTCTCTTCGTAGAGTGATCCGAGATTTCGAACAGATGGTGCATCAAGGGTTATGATGAAGTCAACTGATCCACCTGCGTAGTTAAATTTAACCTCTTTTGGATCAATACTTGGGGTTTGAGCACGAGGAACCACAACGACATTGAAACGATCGTTTTGAATGAAATAATCAACTTTATCAACAGTTCCTTCAGCATAGGGGAACGAAATGACGAGATCATTCCCTGAGGTTGCGATCTCTGTTTGCACTTTGTCAGCTCCAAAAATTGACTGATCACCAGCGTTTTCTGAGGCAATAGTTACGTTTTTGCCAGCTTGATTAAGCCCCATGTAGAGTGCGGTATCCGCAGCTATGGTGTCGGTAGATGTATTTTGGGGTAAGACGATGACCCCTGCGCGATTGTCCTGGAGGATCTCAATTACCTTTTGTAACTGAGTTCTGTTTGGATTCATATTATAGGACGAATTTTATCATATCTCCCACCTGTAAGTCAAGCCTCGTATCGAAGAGCATTCCTGCTTCTTGGTCCTTTTTGACCTCATCTACCTTCTTTGCACGCACCCGAAGCGATATGAGGCGAAGTGTGCCTACTTGGTTGTTATTTCGAT
>CAYNEP010000193.1:0-1879 GCA_964396255.1 uncultured Gammaproteobacteria bacterium
CTACCGCCATACTCAATCCGTCAGCAAACAAGTTTGCTAGTCACAATATGATAATAATACGTACATCCAAATTTGCACCAGCTGATCAAGCAACTACAGCAAATGTGGTAATAACGCCATCAATGCCACCATACACAAATTCAGGAAGGTATTGTTTCACATATTTCATGTGCAGCATGATAATCAAATCACAGCTACTATCAACTCAATAAGTTATTGCTAGCAAAAAAACCCACCATTACAGATGGGTCCATTAATTATTTTGTTTTCAGCTTTTCGCCTTATGCCTTCAGCTTATTAATATATATATCCTACAACACTGGACCTAGAGAAACAGTTTTGAGATACGACTCCATAACCATTCACATTAGCATTGTTCAAACACACTTCACTGTCATCAAAAGAGATAACAATACCCACGTGTCCATAACCACGACCATATGCAGCTCCTTGTACCGCAACTGCTCCAATAGCTGGTGTTTTACCAGTATCGAGTCCTGCTTTTGTTGCTTTACTCAACCAACTCTTAGCGTGTCCACCTCCTGCAGCTCTAATTGCTTTACCAATACGAGGTATTTTTCTTGCTACGAAGGCCGTACAGTTACCCTTGGCGAAGCCTAGGTAAGCAGCGGTTTCTTTTGCACTATAATATCATTTTGTAGTAACTTTTTTAACAGTAGTTTTCGTGGTAGTCTTTGCTGCAACTTTTGCCGCAGGCTTTTTCGCATTTTTTGCATTGCTCGTAACAGTGCTTTTAGAGGCAACAACTGGCAATGGCTCCGGAGTAATGAAACCAAGTCTTCTACCTTCTTCTATAGTAAGAGGTATAAATATTTCGTTTCCATTCGCGATAATATCCAAATTACTGCTATAATCATTGAGCTCTCTCAAATCCTCTACGCTCATCAAATGCTTTTTAGCAAATTGTTCCACAGTCATATCACCAGCAGTATTTTGTATAACAAATCCCTCTACAGGCGTTATAACAAGTTTTGTACCAACTTTGAGATAATCTGAAGTCAGATTATTTACCAATTTTAAGTTTTTGGTAGTGATACCAAACTGACGAGCAATTTCGCTAGGGCTATCACCTTTTTTTACGGTATAGGTAATCCTACGTGGACCAATGTCATCTGATTCATCAATCACCACACCCTCAAGGTCAATAGCAACATCATTATTTGTTTTGATGGTTTGTTCATCCAATCCTGAACCACTCTCCAAGGCAAATTTATCATATCCTTGAAAATTTTCCGCATAGATCATTGCATAACTAAAAACCAACAACGTCAAAACAGTAAAACTGCTTTTGAGCATCGCTAGCCAATTATTGCCAATGAATGATCTGGTTACGGGAATAAGATCTTGCAAAATAAGATCCTGTAGTTTAGGGGAATTCTGAGAAACAAACTTAACGATTTTGTTTCACCAAGTTCCAAGAAATCTGTTGATAATTTTTTTGTACTTTCTTGTAGGCGAATAGATTTGCTTACTGTAATACATCCATAGGGATAAGTATAAATAGCCAGGATAAGAGGTTGTCACTCCCATAACAACAATAAGAGCCATAAGACTCTCAACGTATTAGGTTTGAGTTCAACATTATGATGGCGGAGAGGGAGGGATTCGAACCCACGGAGACTTGCGCCTCGCCTGTTTTCAAGACAGGTGCATTCAACCACTCTGCCACCTCTCCATTATTTTTTCTTGGCACGCAGTGATGTGAATACATAATAATGTTAGCGATTATTTCAAGTTTAACTATTTTGTGACAATGCGGAGAGCCTAGGTTGGCATCTCAAACTAGACAGGAAGGATAAAAATACATATAGTATAGTACTTATTTGCTTAAGTACTCATAATAAACATGCTTGATACT
>CAYNEP010000194.1:0-1879 GCA_964396255.1 uncultured Gammaproteobacteria bacterium
TATCCACTTGAGGTAATAACTATTTCAGGACTTTGATTTGGAGGTGATTCACTATATGACTTTTCTTCATTTCTAGACTGAGCACTGTTATTAAACGCATTCGTTATTGTTTGTGAGTTTAGGGGAAAATTAAGGGCAATCAAAGCTCCGTTGATTGATGTAATTCCTAAATACATCACAGCCAAGGCATCGATTTTTAAGAACTTACTTCTAAAGTTGTCGCCTAGTACGCTTGTTAGCCATCCAATACCAAAAAACAACGGCGCAGTGCCTAGGACAAATGTCCCCATTACTGCTGCACCCCATAATGCGTTTGCACTACTGATTGCAAGTGCTTCCATTGCTAGCGTTGTTCCACAAGGGATGAAGATTGTCATTGCACCGAGTAGTGCAGGAGCAAAAAGATCCTTACTCTTTGACTGGTTCCTAACTCTTCTCGTTAAAAATCTTGGAGGCTGTATGACAACATATCGAAATATTGGGTGGATATTTAATAAGTTCAGGGCAATCGCAATCATATACAGTCCTGCTATAAGCTGCATTATTATTTGTGTGGTTTGACTAATACCTACTGCGCTTCCAAATGCACCTAACAAGAACCCAAGAGCAGTGTAAGCAATAAGCTTTGTAGTAAGAAATGCAAGCGTAGGGAATATGGAATTTTTCTTATTTACCCCTTTTTCTACTTCTTCTTACTCTCGTGCAGCAATAGCAGATGCAAGCAGTCCGCCTTGAACTGCTAAACAAGTTAATCCTCCTACAGTAAGTCCAGTTAAAAATATTACCCAAAGATTCATAATTTATATCCTCACTTTTTTCAATAATAGCGAATTGCCTACAACCGAGATTGATGACATAGCCATAGCTGCTGATGCAAAGATAGGATTTAGCAATATATTAAAAAATGGATAAAGAACACCCATTGCCACGGGGATTAAGATCACATTGTAGCCAAACGCCCAGAACAGATTCATTTTAATTGTTCTCATTGTTTTCTTGGAAAGTTCTATTGCGTGAGCAACAGATCGCAAATCCTTATTGACTAAAGTGATACCTGCTGCTTCTATAGCAACATCAGTCCCAGAGCCCATTGCAATTCCAATATTGGCTATAGCCAAGGCTGGAGCATCATTAATGCCATCGCCAACCATTGCAACCACTCTACCTTCGTTTTGTATTTTTCTAACTTCTAATTCTTTATCTTGAGGCAACACCTCAGCTAAAACTCTTTTTATACCTGCCTGTTCAGCAATAGCCTTTGCTGCTCTCTGATTATCACCTGTGATCATTATAACTTCAATCTTTTTGCCCTGAAGTGCTTTAACACCCTCTCTAGCTGATTCTTTCAATGTATCCGCAACAGCGATTAATCCTAATACGTTTTTATCATCTGCTAAAATCATAACGGTTTTTCCTTGACTCTCCAAGTTTTTAACCTGTTCCTTGAAATGAGCAGTCTTAATGTCTTCCCTATCCATAAGCTTTAAATTACCAAAGATATATTTCTTAGCTTTTATTTTTCCTTCAATCCCAAAACCTGCTATAGCTTTAAAAGCCGTAGTGCCCATAAGATCAACATGTAAACTTTCAGCTTTTTTAAGAACTGCTTCAGCCAATGAATGCTCTGATCCCTTCTCTAGCGAAGAAGCGATTTGAATAATGTCTTTTTCTTTGTTCTTTGCAAAGGGAACTATATCAGTTACCTGTGGCTTTCCAGCAGTTAAAGTCCCTGTTTTGTCAAAAATTACTGCGTTAACTTTATGTGCAATTTCCAAACTTTCTGCATCTTTAATAAGTATGCCTTTTTCAGCACCTCTACCAGTACCAACCATGATTGCTGTTGGTGTTGCTAAGCCCATTGCACAAGGACAAGCAATAA
>CAYNEP010000195.1:0-1860 GCA_964396255.1 uncultured Gammaproteobacteria bacterium
GAAGGAATCTTACTTGGTAGGAATATTTATCGTGGACAAGAAACACCGATACATATGGGTCGTGATGATCGTCGTAGGCATATGTATATTCTTGGTCGTACTGGTGTGGGTAAGACCGAAATCATGAAATATATGTCCGTTCAAGATATAAAGAACGGAGATGGTCTTTGTATTATCGATCCTCATGGAGATTTCATTGAGGATGTTTTGCCTCATATTCCTAAAGAGCGAGCAGAGGATGTTATTATTTTTGATCCATTCGATACCGACAGGCCACTAGGGCTTAACATGCTTGAAGTTACTAGTGAAGGCCAAAAAGATTTTGCTGTCCAAGAAATGATTTCCATTTTTTACAAATTGGTTACCGATCCTGCAATGCTTGGGCCGATGTTCGAACATAATATGCGTAATGCCATGCTTACTTTGATGGCCGATGAACAGCATCCTGGGACGATTGTTGAAATTCCTCGTATTTTTACAGACGTAGAATTTCAAAAGTACAAAGTTTCTAAACTCCATGACCCAGTTGTTAAAGCCTTTTGGGAAAAGGAAATGGCTAAGACTTCAGATTTCCATAAATCTGAAATGCTGGGTTATTTAGTTTCTAAAGTTGGTCGTTTCGTAGAGAACTCTATGATGCGAAATATTGTTGGTCAGCCAAAGAGCGCGTTCAATTTTCGTGAGATTATGGATGACGGCAAAATTTTACTTGTTAACTTGGCAAAGGGTAAAGTGGGGGAGATGAATGCTAAGCTTATTGGTCTAATTTTAGTCAGTAAAATACAGATGGCCGCATTATCCCGTGCCGACACCCCAGAAAGCGATCGCCGTGACTTTTATTTGTATGTGGATGAGTTTCAAAACTTTATTACCGATGCATTCTCGTCAATTTTAAGCGAAGCGAGAAAGTATCGACTTAACTTAGTTATCGGTCATCAGTTTTTGGCACAGCTACAGCAATCAGCTGGAGCACAAGGTGCTGGTAGTAGCGATTTGCGTGATGCTGTGTTTGGTAATGCAGGAAGTATGGTTAGTTTTCGTATCGGTGTAGAAGATGCGGAAGTGATGGCAAAAGAATTTGCTCCAACTTTTAATGAGTTCGATTTATTAAATGTAGATAGATTTAATGCGTTTGTAAAATTGATGATTAATGGTACCGCATCTAAGCCTTTTAACATGGCGACCTATCCATTACCTAAACCAAATGAAGAACAAAAGAAAATTGGTGAAGCCATTAAGCAGTTATCAAGATTGAAGTATGGTAGGGCACGGGCAGAGGTGGAAGAAGAGATTTTAGAAGCCAGTCAGGTGGCAGAAATGATGTCTGCGGGTCCTGGAAGTATTGAAAAAACAACATAATTTAAAATAGTCGTAAAATAAGGCGAGAATATAGCAATTCTCGTCTTTTTTAATATTCTGTCATCAGCTATTGACAAAAAGCCTAAAATAGTGTATACTAGGAGGTAAAATTAAATACAGTGGATTGTCTATAGAAGCCCATTATTTAGTGGTTTTCTACAGGTCATTCACGTATGACCGTTGTAAAAACGGTCGCAATGACCATCGGGTACTAGGCTACAATACAAAGCTCAAAGGAGGGCTTATAAAAAAGATTATGAAAAACATTATCGCTATTTCGTTTATCGTCGTTGTTATGTTGGTTGGTTTTTCGGGCGCTACTTTTGCGCAGGATCTTGACAAGCGTGTTTCTACCGTCGAGCAGCGTCTCGCCGAGCATCGGATCGAACTCGCGCAGCATCTTGACCTTCGCCTCGAGTTCGTCGGTTGGCGCGATCGCTTGCAGGTCGCGGAAGTTGTAGGCATCGGCGGCGAGGATCAGGTCGTAATGGTCAAAGTCCG
>CAYNEP010000196.1:0-1858 GCA_964396255.1 uncultured Gammaproteobacteria bacterium
GGCGCAATGGCTAGCGCGTCTCTATGGCATAGAGAAGGCTACGGGTTCGAGTCCCGTCAGGTCCACCAAGATCCGCGTTGTAAGCTTTATCACTATCCCTTGACATCTCCTCTCCCTTTCATGGTATGCTGTAATTATGGACGGTCCTCTTACACATCAACATCTTCATCATCATGTAAAGAAAATAAAGGTAATGATCGTTATTGCGCTTGTAATCTTAGCCGCAGGAGAGTTCTATCTCTATCGTCAACAAATGCAGATTAAAACAATGGTCTCAGAGGGCTTGATGCAACTTAAAGAAGAGATGAGATCAAGCACAACTACTCCTTCGTACGCCCCTGCTAAATAACGAATCTACACTTCTCTTTCATCCAACATATTTACTATAGGTATAATGCCTTTAGCTTGGTATAATAAGCCAATATGACAGTTGAACATCTCGTACTACCACACAAACAAGAGCCTCAAATCAATAGACAGGAGTATCCAGTTGAATATTTTCAAGCTCAAGTAGAGTTTGCAAAAAAATGGTCTCGCATTACCGGCGTTGAAGTTGCAGATGCACTTATGGGAGTTACTACTTTACGCCATGACTTCCGACTCATGGTGCAGGCTGGCTGGCCCGAACCATGGACAAATATTGGATTGAAACAAGGGGGGTCTGTTGTGGCAAAGCGAATCCATGAATTCCGAGTGCTTATCAAAGACCCTCACCTATCAGCCAATCCAAACATCGCTCTTGCCGAAAATCCGTTCAGTCCATTTACCTATGATCATATCGAATCTTCAAGTGAAAATGAGTGGACAGAAAAAATACGCATACACTTTGCAGGATCCATGCGTGGACAACATACCGAATTAAGCGATCTCCACCTCCTTGGGCGGCAACAAGCAATCAAGAGAATGTTTCAGCATATTCAGTTTGCACATCCAGAGGCAGAAGAAGTGATTGGTGGATCATGGCTATATAATCTGCCTGCATATCGAGCATCCTTTCCCCCTGAATACACCTTAGAGATGAAACGTTTGATCCCTGAGTTATTTGACCTTAATATCCCAAATGCCACACCAGGACTCAACCTAGACGATGACTCGGTGTGGGGTCAGTTTGTAAATCGCTTTGGATGGGTACGTCAGCAAACCTACGAAACATTTATGAAGAACCTTAAAACCGCAACAAGTATTACAGACTTGCTTGATGCGTTTCCGTATAAGACACTCCAACCAAAAGCACCCATTGGGGTATTCTATAACTGGAGTCCTGCAGAAACGCCCATTAAAGTAGGCAACTAAATCTCACTACTCTATAATCCCTTTTTCCTCATCTGAGGCTATGACTTTAAATCCAACGTGAGACTGACCCGCAAAGAACAAACCTTCACCAACTCCAGCAGATAACAAGAAATGTTTCTCACCACCGGTGAGATAAAACGTCTTCGTTATCTCGTCTATGGCGGCTGTCGACATCTTGAGAATGATCTGCAAGCTTGAGTTTGTAATGATTGCCCTTCCCTCAGGAGTTGCAATAAAGTCCTCGACATCTTGAGTGATGGTTGTAAGTCCCAGATGATATTTTCGTGCTCGCTTTGCAAAGTTGTGTAGATACGCACCTGAGTCTTTGTTCTTGATGAGATACCACGCCTCATCAACAACAAGCATTCTCTTCTTGCTTTCTTTTCTCACCTTGTTCCAGATGTAATCTAAGACCAAATACATCGCAACCGGTCGAAGATTCTCCTCAAGATCTCGGATGCCAAAGACCGTAAATTTATTTGTAATATCAAAGTTTGACTGTTGATTGAATATGCCACCAGCTGATCCTGAGACAAACTTCTCCAACCTATTAGCCAACTCCTTC
>CAYNEP010000197.1:0-1845 GCA_964396255.1 uncultured Gammaproteobacteria bacterium
ATAAACATCACGTGGATCAAAATGAGCCATTCTATCCCGCCTCGACCATTAAATTGGCAATATGTATTGAGGCATATAAACTCAATCCACAAGCACTTCCCATAGATTTAGCTATCAAAATTCTTACTTATAGTACTAACAATTTGACCCCACTATTCGACAACCTTGGAGATTTAATTACAGGAAACGACGAAAGTCAAAAGGTATATAACTTGTTGTCTAATGGTGGTCTCCCTATAACCAGTGAGCCTGGAGAATTTCCATTAAGTGTCAAAATGGTAGATTATCTTAATTATTTGAGGACTCAGAGCCTACCTCAAGTAATCAAGGACGCTATGAGACAAAATAAAGAAGATTATTCTGCTTATTACGGTCTTTCCGAAGTTCTAGGTCAACATTACGACCTCGACAACGTGCCCACTTATTTTAAGATCGGATTAATCAATCATCCTACTCGTGCTGGAGAATTAATTAATCCCTACTATTTTAGAATTGAAAGGGATGACGGCAAAGATCTCCATGTTTATGGATTTGCTTCAGGTAAGAACAAACAAGCCGTTCATGCTCAGATGTTAAAGACAGCCTCGCTAATTGGGAGTTACGTAAAAAACAATATCATTCAGTCAGCCTCTTGAACACAAACTTTACACGTACATCTTACTTCCGGTATTCCTAACTGCATATTTACTCTGAAGCTAACTAGTCCACGTTCTCCACAAACTACCGGCACAGAATACTCTCGACCTTCAGTTTCATAGTTATCTTTTGGAGCTACATCACTTTTCAATACCAATATCTTTCTCCAACAGTTTCCTACTTCTACCGTTGCTGTCATATAATATTATATACCCATATGACTCTGCATCAAAAAATCACAAAATCACTCAATGATTTTCCCATAACTACTAATTCAAAAGAACTCTCCTGGGTGGCCCATTACCTTGGCACTACCAAAAAAGTATTGGGGATTCGGTCCGCCGATATAAAAGCATTAGGTAAACAATATCTAAAATTGGTGCCTTCCTCTGAAAAATTTTATCAACTGATCTTCTCTCTTTATCAGCACGGGCAGACTTACGAAGAATTATCTCTGGCCGCCACCATCTTTGGTCTTGGAAAAAAATATCGGTCAAACTTCAAGCCAGCAATGTTAGCCGATTGGCTTAGTTATACTGTAGGTTGGGCCGAAGTTGATAGTCTCTGTCAGTCAAATTTTTCTGCTCTCGATATTTTGCCCCATTGGGATATCTGGAAGCCATTTTTAGTCAGCTTATCTTATTCTTCCGATATCGAGTGTCGTCGTGCATCCATGGTCCTTCTCAATAAACCGCTTCGTACTTCAGATGATTCTCGTCTGCGCGATCTTGCTTTTACTCAAATTAATACTCTCAAGCACGAAAAAGAAATCCTTATCACCAAAGCTGTCTCTTGGCTTCTTCGCTCTCTCGTCAAACACCATTCTCCAGAGTTGAAAAAATATTTAGCCGATAATCAACAAAGTTTGCCAAAAATTGCCTATCGCGAAGCTCTCAAAAAACTCACCACTGGCAAGAAAAACTAATTTTCAGGAAAATTTCAGCCAATAATTTATAATATAGTCATGAGAATATTGGTCGTTGAAGATGAACATCGTATCGCCGCCTCTATCAAGAAAGGTTTAGAGCAAGAACGTCACACTGTAGATCTCGCTTATGATGGCGAAGAAGGATATGATCTAGCTTCTTCAGAAGATTATGATCTTCTGATCCTAGATCTGATGTTGCCAAAAATGTCGGGTCTTGATATCTGTAAAAAACTTCGTCAATTGCAAAATCACACTCCAATCTTAATATTAACCGCCAAAGG
>CAYNEP010000198.1:0-1845 GCA_964396255.1 uncultured Gammaproteobacteria bacterium
TATCAGGTTCAGAAAATAATAAATGCTTATCTTGCACTTCAGGATAAAATCTTCCATGAAGGGCAGGTTAAGAGCAAATCATCAATTTTTGAATTCATTATTCAATTAGCCTCGTGTGAAATAGATGAGACTCTCCATCCTGTTGAAACACATAAAAAATCGGCTTACTTATTTTTTTTATACCAGGAACTTAAAAATAGAGTAAAAATTGAAGGCGTTGCTCCTGAACTCCGAGACACGTATTTTTATGCAGCTTGTGAAACTGCTTATGCAAAAAATGATCTTCAATTTATTAAATATCATTTGTTTACGCTCCAATTTGGACGGCTCATCGATGCGTCAGACGCCCAGTTTACAACAATTGCTAAGAATTTCAAAAATATCTTTCATCATATTGACACTATTATTAAAAATCCTCATCACGATAAGTTAGTTCGTTATGTCAAAAAACAACTCCCACCCTTTTTAATTTTCTATAACATCATAGAACAAAAAGGACCTGCTCAAAGTGCCACTCTTTTGAAAAATCCCACTGAACTTGAGAGTGTCGTTCAGAATGAGTGTGGGATTCAATATCAAAAAACAGGTGAAAAGCTTCAGAAGGCTGGTATCAGAAGTATCATTTACATTTTTATGACAAAAATGATATTTGTACTTTTGCTTGAAATCCCATTAACAAGGTACATTTATAATGAAATCCACCTACTACCTATTGCGATCAACACATTATTTCCTCCTGTTTTGATGGGTGCTATTATCACGTTTGTTAACCCACCTTCAAATAGAAATACAGCAAAGATATACGCAAGAGTTCTGGATATTATTGAATACGATCTTAAGAAAGATGATGTCCCATCATATATTGTTAGAAAAAACACTCGAATTAAGCGCCCGCTTATGACTGCAATATTTACAATCCTCTATAGCGTTTTATTTTGGCTTATATTCACAGGTGTATTTTTTGCGCTTGATTACTTCAAATTCAACATCATTAGCAAAGCAATATTTATATTCTTCTTAACTGTCGTGACCTTTTTTGGATATAGAATTCGTCAGATTGCTAAAGAATATGCTATGGAAACACAAAGAAATGTACTCTCTCCGATACTTGAAATTGTTTTTTTGCCCATTCTCTCGGTTGGTAAACTATTTAGTAGGGAACTCTCCAAGATTAACTTGCTTATGTTTGTATTTGATGCCATCATCGAAACTCCGCTGAAGCTTTTTCTTGATGTTATTGAGGAGTGGTTTAAGTTTACTCGAAAACAGAAGGAAGAGATACTTTAGAGCGCTGTAGTATTATAAAAACCTCAAGAATACTTCGTGATATACTATGAGCCATGTAGAAGCGTTCAGAAATAGCTTTCTACCCTGTGTCAGGGCAACCCCCAACGCCACTGGAGATTTTTAGTGGCATAAGTGTTATGGTTGCCACAAATGGTCGTCCATACGCTGAGCTTAGCGCTGATGATCACATTCTCAGATCACTACAAGGTCATGGAGTTCCATTTGAGCTAAAGGTATCAAACTTCCCAGATTCTCCAAGCCGATTTCCAGGTGGTCATCCTCATGAAAATCCACTTGAACAGTCTGCATATAGAGAAACGCGCGATAATTTCGAAGCTTTGCTTGCAACAACGGCCCGTATTAAGCGATTTGTTAGACATGAGCATGGAGATAAGGATGAGACAGGCCCTATAAGCTTACAAGAAGCTTTTATGACGACTCAAATAGCCAAGGCTTCCTCAGTATATTTAGTAGCACGACGCGATAAGCCACTTCATCATCACCAGTTACCACCAGTTGTTGGAGTGGTTACAGGACCAGTCGAACCACCAGTACGCT
>CAYNEP010000199.1:0-1841 GCA_964396255.1 uncultured Gammaproteobacteria bacterium
ACAAAGCAACACCCATCAAAAAATACAATGTTGTCCATACCGGACCAAAAACCCAGTTAGGGGGAGAAAAAACTGGCTTGTTGAGCGATGCATACCACGTAGGGATAGCAGAAATCGTAAAAGGGGTAGATACTATACCCACTAACTCAGACCCAATGACTGCAATAACGAGCTTTCGTGTATCCTTCACAATTTTAGTATGAAAAATACTACAGCCAGTGTCAATGGAGCATTTGGCCACGAGCTCCTATAACTCTCATCTATGCTAGAATAATTATATGGAAATGGATGACAAGAAGAAAATGCGCTTCTACACCATGAGTGTTGCCGATGTATATCCTCATTACATTGCTAAAGCAGAAAGAAAGGGACATACCAAAAAAGAAGTTGACGAGGTGACCTGCTGGCTTACTGGATATAGCCAAAAAGAACTAGAAGCACAATTAAAAAAAGGCGTAAACTTTGACATGTTTTTTACGCAAGCTCCCAAGCTAAATCCCTCCCGACATCTGATCAAAGGTGTTATCTGCGGAGTTCGTGTAGAAGACATCAAAGATCCTATTGTCCAAGCAGTCCGCTATCTAGATAAGTTGGTTGATGAAATTGCAAAGGGAAAAGACATGGAAAAAGTTTTGCGAAAACAATAAAGTCTTTTTAAGAAAAATGCTTCACCTATGAACAGTACATTTTTCAAAATAATACATTGTTCCTGCGCTAATATTTCCATCCTTCATAATAGTTAAGGTCAATCAATTAGTAGTGGAATAGTATTATTTCTAATCTCACTTTCATACATCGCTCTATGTTTTAATGAACTATTTTATTTTAAGAGACTGCTCAAAAGTAGGATACTTATCAATAAATCTCAACTTACCCTCACCATGCACACCATAATTGAGAGCAAAAGAAAATTGCTTTCCAATATCAATAACTGTAAGTATACTTGTAATATCTCCACACTCCTCTTTATTGGGATCTTTGTATGTCATCCTGGTTGCCGGATAACCTGAAACTGTAATCTGCTCGGTTGCAATACATCTTTCCCTGTACGCTCCTAATTCAAAACTTGGAATAACATCCAAATACGAATTAGCATCGTTGTCTGCAATATGCACCACCCTCCGATCCAGCTTATGCGATGCAGGATCAGTAATAATCGTATTAAAGTATGGCACCATTTGGTCTGGATAACAGATTAAATAAGTTGAGTTCTCATAAAAATAAAAATTCTCTGGACAACTTCTGCGTTCTGGGTTCAGATTGGCGCGAGCATCTTGATATTCAATTGCCTTTGTTGGTGTCAATAGCCATTGATTTTGAAATAGGGACGCTGGAAGCTCATCGGATCTATACCTATCTATTGCAAACAAACCCAAAATTGCCCCTAAGAAAAAGAGACCGAGTAGAATTAGGCTTGAATACGATTTATAAATGCTGTACCTAGTTTTCGATTTTCTTCTAGATCGAATTGATTTACTCTTTTCCTTTGTTTTCATACTCAAAGTAATTATTAAGTTTTCCAAATGATGAGTCAAGATAATTTTTTATACTGAAGAATGCTAGACCTGTGCTACAAAGACACTAACTTCTTCGAAGTGACGCGAAATAACTCGATGTCGAAGACTAGCTCATAAAATAATCCCGACTTGCGGGAATTTTTTGTGAGCTGCGGGACATGTCTTCTGCGAGGATCTTCGCGCTCACGCGCTTGAGATTTTGGGCTAAAGAACAGATCAATCTCCATCACAGCCATAAAAAAATCCCGGCTTGCGGGAATTTTTTATGAGCTGCGGGACATGGATTCGAACCATGATAGCAGGATCCAAAGTCCTGAGTCCTAC
>CAYNEP010000200.1:0-1823 GCA_964396255.1 uncultured Gammaproteobacteria bacterium
AAAAGGGACACGACTTGTTGATGTCCAACCAAGTATACGAGTTGTTGATATTGACGATGTTGGTGATAACAGACATACGACAATGTTTGAGATGTTAGGTAACTGGGGTTTAGGGAGCTACTTCAAAAAAGAACAACTGACGTGGTGTTTTGAATTTATAACTAAAATGCTGGAAATTCCAAAAGAGAAACTTCATGTAACTGTTTTTAAAGGTGACGATGCTGTGGAGCGTGATTTGGAATCAGTTACCGTTTGGCAATCACTTGGGGTTGAGGATGATCATATTCACTTTTATGACGTTGATAAGAATTGGTGGTCGCGTTCTGGAACTCCAGATCAAATGCCAAAAGGGGAAATAGGTGGGCCAGATAGTGAGATATTCTTCGAATTTGAGTCAGTAAAGCACGATGCATCATTTGGTGAACTTTGTCATCCCAACTGTGATTGCGGTCGATTTATGGAAATTTGTAATTCTGTTTTTATTCAATACAAAAAGGGTGATGACGGCGCATTAGAGGAGCTGCCACAAAAGAATGTTGATTTTGGCGGTGGTCTTGAGCGATTGCTTGCTGCAGCTAATAATAATCCCGATGTATTTCAAACAGATGTTTTTACTTCAATAATCAAAGAGATTGAGTCTGTAACTCAAAAAAAATATTCAGACGTGACTGCTCGTACTCATATGAGAATTATTGCAGACCATATAAAGGCGAGTGTCTTTTTAATTGCAAATGACGTTATCCCGTCAAATAAAGAACAAGGATATGTACTTCGTAGGCTGTTGCGACGAGCAGCGGTTAGTATGTACAGCATGACAGGATCAACCAAGGCGTCTTTTACCTCAATTTGCGAGGCTGTTTTGGGTGTGTATGATGCAATTGGTAAATATCCAATATCCTCTTTGTCGAAATTATTGCAGGATGTGATAGGCGAAGAAATGGTCAAGTTTTCATCGAGTTTAGATCGAGGTGTTAAATATTTGACTAAGCTTTCAAATGATCAAATTTCCGACGAAGCCTTTAACTTATTTCAAAATTATGGTTTTCCCTTTGAAATAACCAAAGATTTAGCTCTAGAGCGCGGAGTCAAAATAGAAAGATCTTCGTTTGATCGTATGTATGCATCTCATAAAAAATTATCACAACAAGTTAAGACGGGGATTTTTAAAGGTGGGCTTGCAGATCATTCACAACAAGTCGTGAAATACCATACAGCGACTCATCTAATTCATAAAGCACTAAGAGAGATATTAGGAGATGATGTAAGGCAGGAAGGATCAAATATAACAGGTGAACGGCTGCGTTTTGACTTTCTTTCTTCATCTAAACCGACCAAAGAACAAATTTTGGAGATTGAGCGAATAGTTAATAATAAAATTAAAGAAGAATTGCCAGTTTATCAGCTGACAATTCCAAAAAGCGAAGCCGAGCAGATAGGCGCGATGTCATTTTTTAAAGAAAAGTATCCAGATATGGTGAGCGTCTATTGTATTGGAGGTGACATGACAAACCCAAAAGATGCGTATTCAAAAGAATTCTGTGGTGGTCCGCATGTGGCAAATACCTCAGAAATTGGTACAATCAAAATTGATTCAATAAAGAAGATAGGCGCAAATATTTTAAGACTTTATGCCAGCTAAAACTAAACAAAAGGAAAAACCCGAAGTGCAAGAAGGTCCACAGACACATTCCGCAGGAGTTCGATTACGGACGATATTGAATAGGTTCTTAAAAAGCAAATGGTTTAAGATCCAACTTGCAGTTCTTGCTATTCTATCTATAGTTGGAGTCGGCCTTTTGTATCAGTATATCTTCAAAGGCTTG
>CAYNEP010000201.1:0-1805 GCA_964396255.1 uncultured Gammaproteobacteria bacterium
AGTTTGATTCCAGCGACTCCTTCGTTTGATCGGTGAGCCTCATCGCAGAGAACAATGACATTTTCATTGGGGTTTTCAAGGTGAAGTGGAAGCTCATTAAACTTCTCAATAGTTGAGATAAAAATCCCCCGTTCATCATTGGTAATTTTTTTGGCAAGGTCACGCTGTGAAGTAACTCTAATTACATTTTTGCCTCCTGCATTGATAAAAAAATCATAAATTTGATTATCTAGGTCAATACGATCAACCAATACAAATACCTTAGGATTCTTTAGAGATTCATCAAAACGCAATTTCCATGCTGTAAAAAACATCGTTAGAGATTTTCCTGATCCCTGTGTGTGCCAGATCAAGCCTCGTTTCTTTTCACTTTTGCGTACTCGCTCAACAATCTTATTTGTTGCACGAAGTTGTTGATAGCGAGCAATTTTCTTTATCCGACCGTCTTTCGTTTGTTCAAAGACAATAAAATTCTTGATAATATCTAACAACCTTTCTTTGCCAAGCAAGGAGGTTAAAGTCATTTCAAGTTGTCCGTCTAATTGTTTTTCAAGGTCTTCATCACGCCATTGTAGGAAGTACTGCTCTGGTGCGTATGTAGTCCCGTAAACAGTCTTTAAGCCATCGGAGGCTATACTAAGGCAGTTTGGCCAGAATAGCTTCATTGCAACCCTCTCATAGCGTTTAACTTGTCCAATGGCATTCTCATAACTAACACTGGTGGAAGCTGTCGGGCTTTTTGCCTCAATATCAACAACTGGAATACCATTTAAGAAAATCAAAATATCGGGACGGATGTTTTCAAGATTGCCTTCAAAATAAAACTGGTTAGTAGCTACGAAGTTATTGTTTTCAGGATTATCATAGTCAACAATCATGTAATCTCGCATCTTGCATGTTGATGGGTCTTTGATATTTACTCCATTGCGTAGAAGATTTAGAAATCCTTCATTAGAGTCAATCTTTTTAATTTCTCGGATAACGCTTTGTACTTCCGTATCATCTGTAATGATATTTATTCGCTTTAAGGCTTCTGCAAGATGAGAAGTGATTAGATATTCACTTTCTAAACTCCTCAAAACAGCAAAATGTTCAGGCTCAATATACTCATAGCCCAAGTTTTGGGACAAGAACTTGATTATGTGTTTTTCAACTGTGTATGCTTCGTTAAATTTCATAGTTTAATTAAAAAATTCCTCATAAGTTCTTGAAGCCATGAAATTTGAATAACCAGCTTTATAGAACTTGATGTCGAGTGTGTTGATCTGACTTATACCAGTAAATTTCTTAACAAAATGCTCTTTGGGCGTTTTATTTGATGCGACAATGGTCACTTTGATATTAGGCTTCAAATGTTCTTTTAATAAAGTGAGTAGATATTCATCTTGCGCACGCCACCCAATTATGAGAATTCTGTCCGTTAACTTAATTTCTTCAATTAGTGTATTGATATGAAAAGCAGGGCATACATGATTCCCTTTTGTTCCTATGGGTATTGCTATTGCTGGTAAATATGTCAACCATTGACCGCCCGGAAACCCGTTATCTTTATGCTCCTGATAAACGTGCAAACTAAAATCCTGATTGCTATAGTCAATAGGCTTAATTTTGAATTGATAGACTTCATGATCTTTATATTGATCGTACATCTCTTTTGCACCTGTTACAAATGAGCTATAAACATCACTTTTCTGAGGTGATATTTCAGGAGAGTATCGCCAATCATGAGCGCCATGCATTTTGATGACTTTAATATCACCGTCCACATATGCATTTATATCTTCGCTCATATCAATTGTTGAGAT
>CAYNEP010000202.1:0-1794 GCA_964396255.1 uncultured Gammaproteobacteria bacterium
TAGTCGAGGTTGCTGGCAAGTCCATCCTACAGAGGATGATAGAAGGGATTCTTTCTGTAGGCATCACAGAGATTGCTATTATCATTGGGTATCGAGCCGATGACATACGAAGGTATATTAGAAAGGTTTTCCCCGATCTCACTGTTACCTTTATTTACAATGATCGATTTGAAGAAACAAATACCGGTTACTCACTTCTGTTAACTCAGCCATTTGTCAAAGGAGCTTCATTTATCAAGTTTGACGCTGATGTAGTATTTGAAAAAGCAATCGTAGAAAACCTCATAAACAATATATATAGCAATGCACTGTGCGTCGATAAAAACATTCATCTTGAAGCAGAAGAAGTGAAGGTGATTCTCGATTCAGACAAGAAAGTGTTGCAAGTAGGAAAGAAACTTGATCCTCATCAGGCTAACGGTGAATCAATTGGAATTGAAAAGATTGGTTTAGACGGGGCCAAGATACTGTTTTATGAGTTAGAGAGACTAATGAAGGAAAAGAAAAACTGGCAAGAATATTACGACGATATATATACCACCATTGTCTCAAGAGGAGTGCCTATGTATGCAGTAGATGTAACAGGGCTCAAATGGATTGAGATAGATACCCACAAAGACTTAGAGAATGCACAAAAAATCTTCGCGAATTAATTGTGTTTTATGTATAACTCACTTTTCAGTCTTGCTGATTAGGGAGAAGATTGTAAAATATCACCATGAAAATCACCTCAATCAAGACGAATAAGATTGTTCCTAATAAACAGACTCTATTCGATATCCTTGATACATATGTTCTTGAAGTGAAAGAAAAATCAGTCCTCGCAATAACCTCAAAGATCGTTGCTATTACTGAAGGAAGGGTTGTCCATAAGGACGGCGTTGATAAACCCTCGCTCATAAAAAAAGAATCTCAATATTACCTGCCACCAGACACGAACGCATATAGCTTGACAATAACTATCAAAAACAATCTCTTAATTCCATCTGCTGGTATTGATGAGTCAAACGCAGGTAACTATTTGGTTCTATGGCCTGAAGATCCACAAAAGACTGCAAACGATGTAAGAGCTTATCTTAAAAAAAGATTCAAGCTAAAACATGTCGGTGTTGTAATCACAGATAGTAAGACCTCGCCGCTCAGGTGGGGAACAACTGGGGTTGCAGTCTCATATAGTGGATTCAGACCTCTTAATGACTATATTGGAACACCAGATATCTTTGGGAGAACACTCAAGGTAACTAAATCTAATATTATGGATGCATTGGCTGGTGCGTCGGTCATGGTGATGGGAGAGGGCAAAGAACAGACACCGTTAGCTATGATTGAAGATGTTCCGTTTGTAAAATTTTTGAGTAGTAATCCATCACAAAAAGAACTAAAAGATCTCAGAATATCGATTGAAGAAGATCTCTATGCTTCTATTTTGAACAGCGTAGATTGGAAAAAGGGTGGAGTGAAATAGCTCGATATTCTGTTCTCTTAGCCCAAGAGCTACAATATATAGGTCGGATCTCTGAAGAGTGTTATGCGGCGTGCTCTATGTCGACGTCTCTCTCTCCTATTCATTCTTCTCAATTTCATTTTCTCTACAATAGACATTTCATCTTTAATTTGAACGAAAAGATTTGTTCGTCTCATAAACTCCGGATCAGCTGATATATATCGAATTTTGCGTGTATCCCATAACGGATCTTTAAATGTGGAAGTATGAGAGTTCTTTTCAGATTCTGGTTTGTTTCTTTGTTCATATCCATGTGAACGGGGGTGTCCATTATTTGAAAATCCCTTGCG
>CAYNEP010000203.1:0-1745 GCA_964396255.1 uncultured Gammaproteobacteria bacterium
GATCTTGAATGACACTCAGTCAGTTCTGCCTGTTTCTATTCCACTGCACAATTATTTAGGCATTAGTGGCATTGCTTTGAGCGTGCCGTGCATTGTGGGGAAGGGTGGGGTTACCCAGACGCTGCAAACCAAGCTGAATTGGGAAGAGAAGCAGCAGCTGGAGAAGGCAGCGGAGACTTTGAAGGGGTATTTGATTGTGTAGGATCTATCAGCTATGAGCTGAATCATCTAACACCTTAGTTAAAAGTTGTTGTTCTTGTTCAATAATGATCCTAAAAACATCCGATACCGTACGTCTTTGCCCTGATATGCTATCACCCATCCAGTCCACAAACCGATCAGAGATGTCAGGATGAACTGTTCTAAAAAGTATGGAAAATAGTTCAATTGCTTCTGCGTATTGTGTTGAACTGCATTCTTCATCTTCTATTTTAGACAAAAGGTAATCAAATAAACGATTCGCCAAGTCATTTATAACCTTCCAGTCCTCAACAGCGCAAGTGTCTGTATGGATGTAAACTACCTGTTGACCATCGTCTGTTTCCAAAAGATTTGCAGTTTCTCTTAAAGCTTCCAAAATTGTCCTGACTGATTCTTCCTCGCTCATATTGACTGGCTCAGTTACTGCCCATCTGTCCTTGACTAGCGCAGCGGACACACCATGCATGTTTTTTTCTGCATCGATTATTCCTCTTAACAGAGGAACATCCTCTGCGTGCAGAATGTGAGCATCCTCTTGACGTCTAAAACTTGTTATCCCCAGTTCGTCCTGCTGTTTCTCGATCTGTTGTAAGTATTGAACATCAAATCTGCCGCCATAAATCTGAATCGTGTGTGTAGTTGATTTGTACAGGAATCGTTTTAAAGATGCTGTTTCTCCAGAGTTTTCATCGATTAAGTAATAAAACCTCTCAAGAATTTGAGCGATTGGAACAAAATCATTATTTTCATTTGCTGTCCTAACTAAGAAAAATCCAATTGACTGATCTAAAAATCTCCAATCAATCTCCAAATTGCCAACGTCTATAGTTTGACCTGGCTGTAATGAGCTAATAATTTTTGAAAAACTTTCGATAATACTTTTTACAGTTTGAGAAAACTTCGCTTGGTCGTATGGTTCCTCATCAAATGAACCAGAGTTAGAGTCATAATCAACTTGGGTATATAACTCCTCAATGAGCACAATAAGTTGATTAATTTGCCTAGCGTCAAGTGGCACAGCATTTTTTACTTTATCCCCACTAGGCTTCATCACTTCCTCAGCCGTATCAGTGCCTGAAAGTGGAACAGATGTCAAACTAGCCATATGCTCAGAACCCTTCATAGGGAGCAGTTGACCATTCGTCAAGTGTAGCCGACAACCAATGTTCTCTTGCCCCAACAATGTATCAAGAGTCCTATCCTCCTCATGCGAAATGATGATGACGTTGGTTCCTTTTTCCTCCAACAGTAACAAATACGCTGCCATTGCCTGTTTCGAACTTTGATCACCTGACTGTTTGTTATTTGAATCAAGCGCTCTAAACGGCTCATCGAGTATTACGATTGGTAATTTAGGAATCAAATAGAGACTAGCTAAGAACAATCGTTGCTTTTCTCCATCCGAGTACACTCCGATCTCTTGTGATAAATAGTACCCTATATCACCGCTACCATTTTGAAATAAACCAGTTTTTATTAAAGTATTTTTCAGATGCGTTTCGATGCTCGCGAAAACCTTAGAAAGTAAATGGCTGTTGTTTTTA
>CAYNEP010000204.1:0-1742 GCA_964396255.1 uncultured Gammaproteobacteria bacterium
TTTCAAGAGTCTTCTTCCATGGATTAACAACACCCTCAACAGCATTTGAAACCAAACTTCTGATAAGTCCGTGTTGAGAATGCACCTTCTTAGTATCATTTGCACGGCTTACAACTAGTTCGTCACCATTTTGTACAACGGTTATGTGTCTTGGAAGCGAAACTTTCAAGACGCCCTTTAATCCATTAACAACTACTTCATGCTCACCGCACTCAACTGTCACGCCTGATGGTATTGTAATATTCTTTTCTCCTATCTTTGACATATATGATTACCAAATTTCAAATAAAACTTCCCCTCCAATTGAGAGTGACCGTGCTTTTTTGTCGGTCATCAACCCGCTTGGAGTTGAAATAACAGCAATCCCCAACCCGCCTAGAACTGGCTTACTATCTTTATGCTTACGATATACTCGTCGTCCTGGCTTTGACTGCAACTTAACCTCAGTGACTGCTGGGGTATTTTTATCATACTTTAGCGTGATAATAAGATCTTTCTTAACCCCGTCTTCAACAACTTCAAATCCCAAAACATATTTTTCGTCTTGCAAAAGCGCAACAATGTCTTCATTTGTTCTAGACCAACGAGCCACAATAGTATCTCTCCTGGCCATGTACCCATTTTTTATTCTAATAGCTAAGTCGTTGACTAATAAACTCATAGTTAAATATTTAAATGATTAAGTCTTCTCAATAACTCTCTTTGTAACCTTACCATGACTTCTAAATGTTCTAGAAGGTGAAAACTCACCAAGTCTATGCCCAACCATGGATTCTGTGACGAAAACCTCAATAAATTTTCGACCATTATGAACTGAAAATCTATGTCCAACAAAGTCAGGGGAAATATGACATGCTCTTGCCCATGTTTTTATTGGAGTTCTTTCACCAGACTCCTTCTGCATTCCAATTTTCTTTACTAATTTTTCGTCCAAATATGGACCCTTTTTTAATGATCGTGCCATTTTTTACCAAGAAATTTTTCTAACTCCAGGAATTTGTCCTTCAAGAGCCCTCTCTCTAAAACAAATCCTACATAATCCAAATCGCCTCATATACGCTCGATTTCTACCGCACAATGTACATCGATTTATGTCTCTTGTTGCGAATTTCTGTTTCTTCAAGAATTTAACAACGTTTGATTTTTTTGCCATATTTTTTATTGGACAATAATTGAATCAACAACCGGCATACCTAGTGCTCTTAAAAGCTCAATAGCATGATTATTATCGGTTGATCGCGTCACAATAGTAATTTCCAACCCTCTAATCTTGTCTATTGTATCATAGTCGATCTCTGGAAACAGTGTCTGATCGGTCATGCCAATGTTGAGATTCCCCTTACCGTCGAAACTCTTTACTGGAATTCCTTTAAATTCTCGAATTCTTGGTAAAACAACCTTAATAAGCTTCTCCAAAAAGTCATACATCTTCTCTCCACGCAAGGTAACTTTAGTCCCAATTGGCAAGCCTTGTCTAATTTTAAATGCTGAAATTGACTTTCTTGCTTTTGTGATTATTGGTTTTTGACCAGTAATTTTCACAAGATCTTCACCTGCCTTAGCAAGTACATTCTTATTTGTTGCTGCCTCACCAACTCCAATATTTACGACTATTTTTTGTAGTCGTGGAGCCATATGAGGATTTTTTAGCTTTAAATCAGCTTGAAGCTTGGGCAATACCTCTTTTGTATAAAAATCTTTGAATTTCAAATTATTTTTCAATGTTTTTTAAAAAAATGTAT
>CAYNEP010000205.1:0-1734 GCA_964396255.1 uncultured Gammaproteobacteria bacterium
ATCTCTTGTGCCGTTTTTTCAATTAAATGACCCGAGTTTTCAATTCGCGCAGAGGTAAGAAATATTTGTGTATCCATTCTTACAAGCTCTGAAGACAGGTTGTTCTTTTGCTCTTTTAGTTCGCCGAGTTTCTTTTCGTACTCCCCTATCTTACGCTTACACTCATCGGCGCTTCCACACTCTTGGGCTTTTATGGGAATCGCTACTAGAATAAGCACGACTGAAATCAAGACGGAGATTCTAATAAATAGAGTTCGTGTTACAATTTGCATGAGTACTATTCATTATACCCAATGGATATTTAAATAAAATAATGATACAACTTACTAATTTAGACTTTTGCTACAATATATACGGTAATAAGTCGGTAAATATGCGGAGAATATGAGAGTGGCTATTTTGGGGGGTGGATTCTCTGGTTTAGCTTGCGCGTATGATGCCTCAAAAAAACACGATGTCACACTTATTGAGCGAGAAGAGGGTCTTGGGGGGTTAGCTTCGGGTTTCTATGCTCCTGGTTGGGAGTGGCCACTTGAGCGTGCCTATCACCACTTATTTACAAATGACTCTGACATCTTATCATTTGCAAAAGAGATTGATTTCAATGGATTTATATATAAATCACCCATAACAGCATCGCTTTATGACATGGGAGAATTTGGACAGAAAACTGAGGGTGAGAATAATTACCGCATATTTCCCTTAGATACCCCGCAAGGGTTGTTGCAACTACCCATAATGTCGCTCCCTGCTAGAGTAAGGACTGGCTTAGTTGCTGCACTTTTTAAGATAACACCAATGTTTCCATTTTATGAAAATCAGTCAGCAGAGGAATTTTTGAAGAAATTCGGAGGAGAGGAGAGCTGGAGAGTATTTTGGGAACCTTTACTCCGAAAAAAGTTTGGAAAACACGCAGGAGAAGTATTAGCATCTTTCATATGGACTCGAATCAATAAGCGCTCAAAACAACTCGTATATATAAAGGGGGGATTCCAAACATTTATAAATCATATTGAGGAGTGCAATTTAAAACAAGGGGTTCGTTTGAGAAAAGGACATCAGGTGCTTGGTATTACGAAGAATAATGGGAAATTTCGTCTCACTATTACAAAAAACAATGAGGATAGGAGTATGGTTGAGGAATATGATGCTGTTGTTTCAACGCTCCCCACAACAATAATGTCAAAGGTTACGTCTGAATTGTTTCCATCCACTTATCTAGATAGGTTCAAAAAACTTACCTATATGTCTGCGGTTAATCTAATTTTAGAAACGGAACAAAAGATTCATGAGTCTGCATACTGGTTGAGCTGCTGCGTGAAGGACTTTCCATTTCTAGTAACGCTTCAACATACAAACCTGATTGACAAAAAACACTATGGAAACAAGCATGTTCTGTATATTGGTAATTACATCGACAACGATAATAAATTGTTAAGAATGGATAAGGAACAAACCATTAACTATCTAGTACCATCAGTCCAAAAATATTCTGTTTCAAAGATCAAGATAACAAACTCCTTTCATTTTAAGGCTGGGTTTGCCCAACCAATTTTTAATAAAGCCTTTCTTGAAAATAAGCCAGATTTCACGACTCCAACCGAAAATTTTTTTATTGCAAATCTTGACATGACATATCCTTACGATCGAGGCACTAATTATGCTGTTGCTCTTGGACGCAAAGCTGCATCGATGTTGTAGCTAGTTATACGTGTGGACACCTGCGCTCATTGA
>CAYNEP010000206.1:0-1733 GCA_964396255.1 uncultured Gammaproteobacteria bacterium
AGTATGGGCATGTATCAGGGAATAATTACGGTAATTTAATTAATAATGAAGACGATTACTTTTAAAGTAACTAATATGGAATGTACGAGTTGTGCCATGAGTATAGACTTTGACTTGGAGGATTTAAAGGGCGTCGTAGAAGCCAGTACTAACTACGCTAGACAACGCACTACTGTGACATATGATCCAGAACTGATTGATCAAAAATCAATCATTGCGAGGCTAAAAAACCTTAATTATGACGTTAAAATTATTTAAAATTGTAAGTCATTGCTGATTTACTACAAAACATAGTAATATGGAGGTATATATGAACGGCGAAAAGAAGTTTGTGATTGGCATCATACTGTCGACAATTGTTTTATTAGTAGGGGCAGTTTGGTTTTTGGGCAAATCCGATACAAACTCGAATAGCACAGATAAAACATCGACATTATCTCAAGACCAACAAAAACTATTAGAAGTTGTTGATGACGATTACCTTAAAGGCAATAAAGAGGCCAAAGTAACCATTGTTGAATATCTTGATTTTGAATGTGAGGCGTGTGGCGCCTATTATCCGCTCGTGAAAGCTTTGATGGATGAATTTGGCCAAGATGTTCGTTTTGTGACCCGCTATTTCCCGCTGCCAGGGCATAAAAATAGTATGCCTGCTGCATTGGCTGTTGAAGCGGCTGCCAAGCAGGGAAAATATTGGGAAATGCATGATCTATTGTTTACAGAGCAAAGATCATGGGGTGAAAAAAAATCAGCTGATCCAAAAATATTTGAGGAGTACGCCAAAAAACTGGGCTTAAATATGGCACAATATGATAAAGATGTTAATTCAAAAGAGGCTAAAGCTCGAGTGGAACGGGATAAAAATGCTGGAAATCAACTTGGAATATCTGGAACACCAACTTTCTTTGTTAATGGGAGTAAAATTCCAAACCCTAAGGGCTTGGAGGATTTCAAAACTTTCATTAAGGCAGAGTTGCAAAAGAGCGCTCCATCAGATCGTACTCAAGAAGCAACGCCAAGTTCCACTGCCAGTCCAACACAATAATTAGTTGGATAAACCATGAAATTAATCGAACAAACACTATGCTTATTATGGAATTACTTAAACAACCCAAGATTAGACAACTCGCACTTGCGCTGGCAATAGTCATTCCTTTAGAAATCCTGTCCTTCTTTTTGATCCATTTGCCAGCAGTGATTGAGTACCCTTTATTCTTAGGGATTATTTATATCTTTGGCAAAGACGTTATTTTTGGAGGTATCCAAAGCCTTCTAAGACTTCGATTCTCAAATATTAACCTGTTAATGACCGTGGCAACAATTGGGGCTTTTTACTTAGGTGAGCTGGAAGAAGCGGTTATTATTATTCTGCTATTTGCAGTGAGTGAAGCATTAGAAGAATTTGGCATCAATAAAAGTCAGAGTGCCTTGGAAGAATTAGTTGAGAAAACTCCTAAAACTGCTCAAGTGTTGGGCGAACACGACAGACGTCAGGTAGAAGAGATTGGTCTTGATGAGATTTTAGTGGTCAAGCCAGGTGATTATATTCCCTTAGATGGCTTGGTGGTCAAAGGTGAATCATTAGTAGATGAGAGTTCAATCACTGGTGAACCGCTACCTAAATCCAATTTTATTGGTGAGATGGTGTTTGCTGGAACACTCAATAGCCAGGGTTATTTAGAAATTAAAGTTACCAAAATCAGCAAAGATACTACCTTAGCTAAAATTGTTTT
>CAYNEP010000207.1:0-1727 GCA_964396255.1 uncultured Gammaproteobacteria bacterium
CAATATCCGATGGTAAATCAGTTATCTACACTGCACACTATCTTGGAGGCATGGTTGATAAAAGAAAATGATCTCTATCTTGTGGCACATCTGATCTAAATCAAAGATTTGACATCCTTGTAAACCGCCTGTATGTTTAAGATATGGAGCTCACAGAACTACTTGCTCGATTTTGGGGACTTGTATTAGTTGTAGCTGGTAGTGCTCTACTTGTTAACAAACAACTTCTTTCTGAAATACTCTCAAACAAGGATAGGGATGGATTTGTACTCCTTACTGGTTTTATTGCCTTACTATTAGGAGCACTTCATATTGCCGCTTATAACTACTTTGAAATAAGTGTTAGAGGACTGATCACGTTATTTGGCTGGTTTGCATTATTAAAAGGTGCAATTCGGCTTTCTGCTCCTGATTTTTCTAAAAAAGCAATTGCTCAGGTCGGAGCAAATAATACACTTTATTATTCTCTACTTACTATTCTCATGACTCTTGGCTTTTATTTTCTCTACATTGGCTTTGTGCAATAAGACTGACCTTTTGCCACAAGTATGAGTTATAACGAATACAAAATTAATGCTCATGTTTGGCTATATCCCGGTATGGCCGGATGGCATTTTGCAACAATACCTAAAGATATATCAGACGACATAAAGATGCTCTTTGGAGATTTAAAAAGGGGATGGGGATCTCTGAAAGTAAAGGTCACAGTTGGGACATCAACATGGGAAACATCAATCTTTCCTGATAAGAAAATGGGGGCTTATCTTCTGCCTATAAAAGCTGACATTCGAAAAAAAGAAAACATTCTCGCAGAGAGCAACATAAGACTTCTACTCGAGATCAAAGTTTAGATACTTAATAACTCTGATTCATCTAACCAATTAAGTGTTCTAGATATGCTTTATATCCAATTTTTTCAATGGCCTGGATGATCTTCTCAGAGCCAATTTGGATCTCGTCATATTCGACAACACACGTTTGCTTTGCATAGTTCGTTTGAGCTGAGGTAACGCCTGACAGTGTGTCCTCTAGTGTTCCATCTATCATGATTGGACAACTTGCACAATGCATACCATCAATTTTAAGATGAATAATTTTCATATTACTTAATTACATTAATTACTCCTCTATACATTCCCATGCTACACATGAAGGTAATTTCGGTCGGCTCATCTGGCATCTTTAGCGTCACTGATTCTGCTTTGCCTGCTTCTATGACTTTCTGATAATTATAATATGGGATTGTAAATGCTGAAGCACAAGTATAGACGTCATTATTCACAATAGTAAAGGTTATTTCTTTACCCGCCTGTGCAGTAACAACATTTGGATTATATCCATTATTCAAAACCTGAATTGTCACTTTTTCCTTTGCTGGCATACTCTTTGTTTTGTCAGTATCGTTTGTTTGTTGTATGAGGTTTTCAAATGTCCATGAACTTCCTGTTAGTGCGATTGCTGCATTGAGGTTAATTAACGCTAGGAGTATAAGCGCAATAGCTGCGACCTTCATAAACTTTTTATGCATATTCTCTCCTAGTTTTGATGCTGAATATCCTAGAATGAAAAATAATGGTGACGTTCCCAAGACAAAAGCAAAAAGCACAAGAGCCCCCATTACAGGACTTCCCGATCCAATGGCAAGTGCAATCATCGCCTGAGTTGTGACACATGGAATAAATACTGTAAAAGCACCCAGAAGTGCTGGAGCAAATACACTCTTTCAT
>CAYNEP010000208.1:0-1727 GCA_964396255.1 uncultured Gammaproteobacteria bacterium
ATCTTTAGTGTTCTCGGAACGACCACCTATCATGTGGCGAATATGTTCTTTTGCAAGTTCGTTATCAGTCAGGTCTATTATGTTGTATCCTTTTTTGGTTAGTCTCGTAGATATCATGCGAGCATCATTGACGTCATGTGTTGTAATGCCTACGAGTATGTGAGCTCGTGACAAATTATTCTGCCGATAATTAAACTCGCTGATATTGTGTTTTCCAAGATCTTTACAAAAATGTTCAAGTGCGCCTTGTTTTTCAGGTAATTCAACTGAAAAAAGTGCTTCGTGACCACTACCAATGAGTGTTCGCTCCGTGATAAACTGCAGTCGCTCAAAACTCATGTTTGCGCCACTATTTATAGCTACAACGTGGTTGGTTTCTGCCAGTGTGTGTGTTTGGGCGTATTTTTCTATGCCCGCCACACCAAGGGCACCAGCCGGCTCAACAATTGAGCGTGTTTCTTCATAGATCCGTTTAATTGCGGCACATAATTGATCGTTAGTTACTAAAACAACCTCATCTACGTATTTTTTCGCGATATCAAAAGTGTTCTTACCGATTTGCTTAACAGCTACCCCGTCAGCGAATATGCCCACATGAGGCAAGCTTACTCGTTTATTATGCGTGAGTGCTTCATGAAGCGTTGCAGCATCTTCCGGCTCAACTCCAATGATTTTGACATCGGGATGAGTAGATTTGATCGCACGAGCAACTCCTGCAATTAAACCCCCACCACCAACAGGAACAAACACATGTGTAACCGACGCTAACTGTTGGAGTATTTCGCCACCAATTGTTCCCTGGCCTTCAATGACAAGTGGGTCGTCAAACGGATGTATGAATATACGACCGGTCTTTTTTCGTAGTTTCTCGCAGTGTTCAGCTGCCTCGGAGTAATTGTCACCGCTGAGAACAATCTCGGCTCCATAGCCCGCCACTGCATCAATTTTTATGCGCGGTGTAGTCTTAGGCATAACAATTAATGCCGAAATACCTAATTTCTGCGCACTTAACGCGACACCCTGTGCGTGATTTCCGGCACTTGCTGCAATTACGCCCAAATTCTTCTCTACTGTCGTGAGCGACAACATCTTATTGTAGGCACCCCTGATTTTAAATGAAAAAACTGGTTGCATGTCTTCCCGTTTAAAATATACATTGGTAGAGAGTGCTGTACTCAATTTGGGCGCCTTTTCAAGTGGCGTATGAACAACAACATCGTATATGTTTGATGTATCGGAGGTGCCTAGTATGCTATTTGTCATCACTACCTTGTACAATTACTGATATTTCAACTAGTAACGGAACTTCACCGGCTACTGGTGGTAGTTCTCGTACGCCAACACATTCTCGAGTCGGTGGATATTCGCCAAAGAAGTCCCCGTATAACTCGTTCATTTTTTTAAAGTCTGACATGTGCGTGAGATATACCCGTGAATTTACAACCGAATGTCTCGATAGTTTGTTTTGCTTAAGTGTTGTATCAATATTTTTCAGTGCTTGAGTCATTTGGTCACTAAAATCGTGAGAGGCCGTTTTGCTAACTGGGTCGACACCGACTTGACCTGCAAAAAAGTATAGCCCTCCAGCTTTACGTATTGTTGAATATGGTCCATATGTCTCAGTATTCATATACATATATCAATTGGTTATTGCATTGGAATTTGTTTTTGCGGCGTGCATGCCTTTCCGCCCTTGATATTTTCCTTCCTCGTGGATTGCGTTTTGT
>CAYNEP010000209.1:0-1723 GCA_964396255.1 uncultured Gammaproteobacteria bacterium
GAAGAGATTTTTTAAATGCTTCGAGGTCTACTTGGGCTTTTTTATAATCTTGACTGCTTTTATCTGTAATAAGTGACAATGTGTTTTGCATCTCAACAACAGCTCGGTCGTATTTCTTGTTTTGGAAAAATGCCCATGCTAGGTTATATCTGAAGTTTGCAAAATTTGGTTTTAGCGCAACTGCCTGTGAGATTAGGGTGACTGCATCGTCATAGTTTCCCAGACTGTAGTACACACCCCCAAGAGTAAGTCTTAAGAGTGGATTATTTGGGTCAAGCGCAATTGCTCTCTGATATGATGATATGGTCCAGACATTTGCATTTTGAGCGACATTTATAATATTTCTATAAATCGCCCCTAGGTTCTCCCAGTTTGTAGATCGTTCGGGGTTGAGCGTAACAGCAGCCTTAGCTTCTTGTATTGAGATTTGTATTGCCTGTGCAATTGTTTCGCGTTGTTTGGTTTCAAGTTTCTTATTATTTTTTGCAATATTATTTGCAATCAGCAAGTTCAATTGAGAGAAGTTGATCCTATAACGTTCTATGTAGGGATTTTGAGCTATTGCGTCTCGATGATGTTGATATACTTTTTGGCCATTGTTCTCTGAGAGCGCATTGATAGACTGCTTAAAAGCAAACTCAGATGCGTATGTTTTTGTGCTTAGATATAATGCCCCAATTGCAATTATCGCTAAGATTAATGCCCCAATGCCGTTGACTATTTTGGCGTTGCCGAGCGAAATTGTCTTAATGCTTTGTTTTCCCTCAAGTTTTGCAACATGGGAAAGTGAGACAAAGAATAAAAACAACAACGGTGATGTAATTGGGGAGAGCGCAAGCGCCAAAACTACATAGATAAGCCCCACTAAAACAACCTGTCGATCGCTTTCGTGCTCGATCATCTCAGGATCTGTATGCATAAGTGACGCTCGAGACTTTTTGATTGACTTCAATGCTGCAATGCAGATGAATATAAATAGCAGCATTGAAATAAGTCCTGTTTCTGTAAATATATGAAGTAATCCAGATCGCGAGAACCTAAAGTTACGATCCCAGAGAGGGGATTGATTATATGAGGCGGGCTTCGATTTGGTGAATGCCGCTGTGAAATTATCAACTCCAACTCCAAATAAGGCAGTTTTGGGCTTTTTTAATGTTTCAATTGCACTGAGATATGAGTTTTCAACTGGTGGTAGTTCGAGTCGAATAGCGTCTTGAACTGCGTTAGTTGGTGGTGTTTTTAGTTGTTTGTATACTGATATTCCAGATAGGACAAAACCTATTGTGATAACAATTGCAAAGACAAGAGCCAGGATGTTCAGCTTTTCTCCTTTTTTTGATGCCATAATCACAAGGGACGCAAGTGAGGTTACAGTGAAGTAACCCAAAAAAATCATCAAATCAAGCTGTGATCCTATTGGCGTAAAATATTGGCTCTTTAAAAATTGCAATGAGATTGGAAGTGTTGCTGATGCGAATGGATTAAAGAAAAATAATATTGCAAAGACGCTCAGGGCAAATGCACTATAGAACAATATAGATAACGGCTTAATCTCAAGTGTGCTTATGTACCAATATAAAATGACAAGTGACGCCATAAGACCCAGACCTGCGTTAACGTGGAGAATAGCTTGTATTTTGTTTGGCGATGAGAAGAGGACTGAGGCTCCAATGAGCATTACAAATGTTACAAGGAGCGTACTGACAGAGCCCCATCTAATAGT
>CAYNEP010000210.1:0-1714 GCA_964396255.1 uncultured Gammaproteobacteria bacterium
TTGTATTTGTACTTTTTCAAACGTTGATTTGGTAATGATGGTTTCATGGATGCCTTTGTACCACGTATCTCCATATTGAAACTCACCATAGTAGAAAGGGTTCTGAAGTGCCACATAGACCTTGCTCAAATGTAATCTGCATCCACTCTTTGTCGTAAATTCAATATCATCCAACCATTTCTTTATCATCCGCCCTGAAAATCCTTGATTGGCCACTTTGTTAAACATTTCTTTAATAACAGGTGCTCGTTCTGGGTCAAGCTCGACCGTTGATATTCTATTAGCTTTTAATACATTCCTGTATCCGATTGGAGCGACTCCTGGTCTGATCCCAATCTCACATTTGTTTCTGAGTCCTCGTTTCACATTAACTCCTCGGTTATCATTTTCTAACTTTGCCTGACTACATAGGATCATGAGTAAAAACTTTTCATTTGGATTATTCGTAAAGGATTGTGAATAGGTCTTGATATAAGCGAGTTTACCTTGATCCATCAGGTCGACAATTCGTCCTAAATCTCCTGCGTTTCGTGATAGCCTATCAGGTGCCCAAGTAAGTATGCTGTTATATCTTCCTTCAATAACCCCTTGTAAGAGTTTATTAAATTCCGGTCGTTGCCCTGACTCTTTAGCAGAGTGACTTTCTGTAATGATCTCAACAACATTTAGCTTATCTCGTTTTGCCTGTTGGTGCATTTCTTTCAATTGACCGTCTATAGACAGTGCCTGTCGTTCATCAGACTCCGAGGATTTTCTGGCATAGAGGCAATATTGTATTTGTGCTGTTGCATCAGTCTTATTCATACAGTATCAAGGTACCGGAGGTGCATTTTGAAGTCAAGGCTGGATTACTATAGTAGACGAGAATCATGAAGCTTCAAATCCTTCATATTTTGCAGGAATATTTACGTCTTTATGATAATACCTCAATATCTTTAAACCATCGTATTCATTATTCAATTCGAGAGTAAAACTGGCTACTTTAGCTGTATATCCAATATCGCCACCATTTTCAACTAAACCACTATACATAACTCGCATTTCATCAACTTCTACTATAAATGAATCATTGATTTTCTTTATACTCCTCAGATCATATGCTCCCAAGGTATAATTGTACAACTGCGTTGAAAAAAGCCGAGGCAGCGTAGCGGATTTGCCATTTTCAAGATCTTTAGCAAGTAAGAAATTAAGGTCATTTTGTTCCTGCTCATTAGTAGGATCTGAGAAATTACTTAGTAATTTTTTGACATTCTTGGATCTCAGATCACCATAAAATATTCCCACAAAACTCTCTATATCTTTTTGATCCCTACTTGATATACCCACAATAACAGTCTCTTTATCAGGTAGGTTTACATAATTTGAAGATGCTGTTTTTGGTTCCACAGATTCCACAGAATTCTTACCCAGAAAGTAGCTAATGAACGCTACAACAATCAGTGCTAGCATTAATGCAAATTTAGGCTTGTTCATTGTTCTCTTTTTTGTTTGACTTTGCTTTCTTTGCTCTGTCATAATCTGCAAGTAATGTTTGATGGAACTCCTGCGCGCTTTTCAGTTTTTCCTTCCAAAAAGCAACAGACTTGTTCCTATTCCATACTTTTTGTTCGGCGTTATATAGTTCAGACTCATAAGCGCTGATCTCTCTTACGCTGTCGCTTAAGGCCAATCCTTGCTCCCATATATCTCCAAATCGATTCTTTGCGTCAAG
>CAYNEP010000211.1:0-1712 GCA_964396255.1 uncultured Gammaproteobacteria bacterium
TGTTCGTGCATATGCGGGGATAATTACAGCAAATACAGCCAAGGCAAAAGACTTTCATGATAAAAAAATCAAACCTCTATGGGAGTATCAGGACTTTTTAGATCGCTGCATGATGTTCTATGAAACTGGTGAAGATGATCCGGGGAAAGCACCTCGGGAACTTGAAAAACTTCTCGAATAATCATTTATTGTTTTTGCCACCCTCGTTTTTGTATAATACTAGTTCTGGGGGTGACTAGTTCATCGGTTAGAACGCTTTCCTGATAAGAAAGAGGTGCGTGGTTCGATTCCACGGTCACCCACCAAAATAATCCAAAAAAATTTCCTCGGAACTTTTATCATAATATTCGCAAAGCCCTTATTGTACTGGTGGGATTGTCGGAGAAGGAGATTGTATTTGAATTCCTGCAGATGATGAGGAAGAAAGTGTAATGGTGAGTGGGGTTGTTGCTTTCAGTACAGATTCTTTTGACCGAAGGGAAGTTGCTAGGCTTTTTTCTAAGAATTTTATTTCAGTCGTTCCTACAGCTCCTGACACTGCCTGAAACTCTAAAATACCAACAGATCCGATTCCCTTTACTTCGTTTGCACTGGGACTAATGACGAGCGCATATGAGATACGTCCGGCTTCAGGCCTTGTTGTATTTATGAGTTCTTGTCCGGATGTTCCAAAGAGGCTATTGGTGGTTGGCGGTAGAATTGAGACTCGAGTAATTTTGGTCGGATCGTATTCTAATTCGACTTGGACTCCCGTGATGTTTTCGCCACCAGTGTCTACAATAATATTGGCTTTTGTTGTAGGAAATGAAGCACTGGTAACTTGTTGGGGGTCAAATGAAAGTAAAACCTTTTTCTCAACAGGAGTGGTTTCGATTTTTTGTGTACTGTCATTTTTTGAAGAATTCGTGGGTGCTTCGGTAGAGGATGGACTTTTAGTCATTTGTACAAAAGCGGCAATAACTAAAATCACCGCGATGAGTCCAATTATTCCGATTAGCATTATTGTTCTTTTTGGCATAATTTTAAGTATTAAAGATTATTTGGCTTTTGTCAAAGTATTATTCACCAGTTCTTGACGCAAACCCTATATATAACAGATTCAAATCTTTCGCGTCAACTTTACCGTCATCATTTAAGTCTGCGTACTTTTGTCCCTCGTCTGAAGCATCACAAATGGCATTTTTTGTACATTCAAGGAAGAGACTGTAATCTAGTATTGAAAGTTCATTGTCATGATTGATGTCTCCGAGTATAAGTGATTCGTTAAATACCACAGCTGTAGCATCTGTAACTGAAGTGTCACTTATTGGCAGGATGCTTGAGGATTGTTTGGAAAGAGAGTTCGAAAGTTTTACTTTTGCAAGGTATGGTCCATTAGGGAATGTCGTGCCAAGGCCTACAATTGCCTTATATCTTGAATCAGCTGTGTCGATAAGCAGTGAATAGTTTAGATCCTTTACAAGTTCGTTGCTTTGGTTATAGACCTGAATTTTTGCCTTTCTCTGAGGGTGTATCGGGGTAGTATTTTCGCCCGTCCCAATACCAGGAAGGCTGATATTTACTTTAAATCTTTTTTCACCAGGAATAAGTGTGGGAGTTGGGAATATCGTAGCTGTTGGAATGATTGCGGTGGTTGGAGTTGGGGTTGCGGTTGGAGTAGTTGTTGGGGTTGCGGTTGGAGCCTCACCTGCTGCGCATTTTGAGTCTTCTCC
>CAYNEP010000212.1:0-1692 GCA_964396255.1 uncultured Gammaproteobacteria bacterium
TTTGTTCATTAGAGTGAATTATAAATCAAAATAGGTTAGGTAAGCTGCGGAGCATATGGGTCTGGAACCCAATTATCCTTATAACAACATCATTCTCCAAGCCTTATTTTATCAATAAATGAGGACTAAATGCATGTAGTCCACTCAAAATGCAAACTATCTTCTGAGCCTAAAATGCCACAAATGCCACATATATAAAAGAAAGAGTAAGACGTATGGTTGTTTTTATCTTAACGTAAAGGTATGTAGTTTTATATACTTTGATACAATATGTTATTGCAATCTCAGAAAAGGTTATGTATAATAAAGTTAATTAGAAAGTTTTAAAGAAACTAAGAGCTTCATTGAAACGCTATAAAGCTGTTCGAAGCCAGTCGTCATGACTGGTTTTTTTATAGCACAGCGTTTTTATGAAGAATAAACAGAAGGCAGACAAACTTTTTCAACCAGATACACAACTTCAAGTCGTTGAGGTTAATGTAAACGACTTACTACCCTTCCCCAACAATCCCCGCACGTGGAGTCACGTAGATGAGGAACAACTCACAGAAAGCATCAAACATTTTGGTATGGTTATTCCGCTGCTCGTTAATAGTGCTCAAAATAGAAAGAATATCGTCATCGGTGGCAACTTTCGGCTTGAGATGTATAAAAAGCTCAAGATAGAAAAGGCTCCAGTTACCTATGTATGTATTGAAGATGAGGTAAAAGAACGAGAGTTAAACTTACGCCTTAATCGCAATCAAGGTACCTGGGATTGGGATCTCCTTAAAGAATTTAATATTGATGAGCTTATCAATGTCGGTTTCGACGAGGTTGATTTAGGTAGGTTCTGGGATAATGAGCTTGGCGTTGAAGATGATCATTTTGATGTTGAAAAGGCACTTGATGAGGTTCGTAAGAACCCTATTGCCCAACTTGGTGACCATTTTCAGTTGGGAGACCATAAAGTCATATGTGACGACTGTCTCGATCCGCTTGCAGTTCAGTCACTCGCTCATAAAATTCAAGTGACGTATATAAACTGTGATCCGCCATACAATATTGGACTCAATTACTCAACGGGAATTGGAAATGCAAGTAATTACGGTGGTCAGGAGAAAGACAAGCGAACTGATGCGGTTTATGCGCAGTTTTTGAAAACTTCAATGCAAAATGCACTCATAGTTGCTCGTCCCGATACGCATATCTTCTATTGGTGTGACGAAACAAAGGTCGGATTACTGCAAGGATTATACAAAGAGCTCAATGTTAGCAACAAAAGACTGTGTATTTGGGTTAAGAATAATCAAAATGTTACGCCAGCTATTGCTTTTAATAAAGTCATTGAGTGCTGTGTCTATGGAACGCGAGGAAAACCATATATTAATCCTGCGATTCGTAACCTCAATGAAATTCAAAACAAAGAGATAACAACGGGTAACCGATCGGCTGATGATTTGTATGACCTTTTCAATATCTGGTTTGTCGACAGGCTTCCAAGTAGTGAATATATGCATCCCACTATGAAGCCTCCAACTCTCTATGAAAAAGCACTTCGTCGGTGTACGAAGGTTGGCGATTATGTACTTGATTTGTTTGGCGGAAGTGGTAGTCAGCTTATTGCATGTGAACAGTTAAAAAGACGGGCATTACTTATTGAGATCGATCCCGTCTTTGTAGATCTCATCTTGTTGCGCTATGAACAACTTA
>CAYNEP010000213.1:0-1692 GCA_964396255.1 uncultured Gammaproteobacteria bacterium
TAACGATGATGTAAGGATAAAGTCAGTTTTTGACATTATAGTTAATCAAGATGAGTACTAACGCAACACTTTTAATTGTTGGCAATATGGAGGTGTTTGTTGTTTATAAAAACATTAAAAACCTACACCTTTCTCTGTTGCCACCCACTGGCTCGATCAGGGTCTCTGCTCCAAATGGAACAGCAGAAGATGTGATTAGATCTTTTGTCGCCGCCAAATCTACCTGGATTAAAAATAAGCAACAAAAATATAAAGACCAAAGTCGACAAACAGAACGGGAATATGTTTCAGGAGAGACTCATTATTTTCTGGGTAAACCATATCAGCTAAAAGTGGTTAGTGATGCTGATAAGAACGAGCTGAGCATAAAAGGGAAAAACAGTTTTTTGTTAACAACCAAAGCTGACATTACTGTTGATCAGAAAGAACAAATCTTTCATGAGTGGTACAGACAAGAGCTTCGACTTGTTTTGGATAAGCTTGTAAAAAAATGGCAGCCAAAAATTAAAGCCACGCCCACTCATTGGAGAATACAAAAAATGAAGACCCGTTGGGGGTCATGCAACCATGAAAGCAGTCGTGTTCTGATTAACCTAGAGCTCATCAAACAGCCGCATCAATGTCTTGAGTATGTGGTGGTTCATGAGTGGCTTCACCTCATTGAGCCGAAGCATGATGACAAGTTTGTGGCTTTGTTAGATAAATACTTGCCAAAATGGAGGCAAGCTAAAGAAGAACTAAATAGGTTTATCTTGACCTATGAGAAGTGGTAAATATGGCATTTGGTCCTTTAACGATATTTGATAAATCATTTTTACAAAGCCTCAATCCCGATGAGGCTATTTGGTTTGATAATTTTTTTAGAACAATTATCACCCCGCTTTTTTTTGTAGAAACTCTAGCTGATTTGGAGAAGGAGGTTGCTGCTGGGAAAACACCTGAACAGGTTGTGGGAGAGATTGCTTATAAAACCCCAGAAATGAATGCGACTCCAAATGTTCATCACTTTAACCTTGTGATTAGCAACTTACTTGGGTATCCAATTGAAATGGATCGGCGCCCAATAATTTCTGGTGGGACTCCAAAGGTTGCTGAGGGTGGTTATGGATTATTCTTTGAAGAGTTTCCAGAAGCTGAGGCATTAGGTAGATGGCAAAATTATAAGTTTTTAGAAACTGAAAGAGAGTTTGCTAAGGATTGGAGAAGTGCACTCAATAATTCTGATTTTGAGAGTAGCATTGCTATGGCTGGTAACATTGTCCCTCAAACTCAACGGTTCTCAGACTTATCAAAAATCAAGGATTTTATTGACACATTTCTGGCTAATACTGATGAACATCATTTTCAATTACTTTTTGAGATTTTAGGTATTCCTCAGAAAGCACGGAGCAAAATAATACAAAGATGGGTCGAGTTGGGAAACCCGAATTTGAAACAGTTTGCTCCTTATGCATACCACGTTTTTTCGGTTGATTTATTTTTCTTTTTAAGCCTCGCACATGGTCATATTTCAAGAGAAAGGGCAAGCAATAAAGTTGATATTGCTTATCTCTATTATTTGCCATTTGCTCACATACTCGTTTCAAACGACAAGCTACATGTTAGAACTGCTCCGCTCTTTCTCGATAATGATCAGCAGTTTATACATGGATCAAAGATTAAGCCAGAGCTACATATTCTTAATGCATACTA
>CAYNEP010000214.1:0-1690 GCA_964396255.1 uncultured Gammaproteobacteria bacterium
CCAAGGTACTCCACCCAAAACTCATTTCACAGTATTTGATTGTTTTGATGGCACATTATTAGAAGCGTTCAAAAATAGCACAGGTATTACACAAGTAACGCCAACTAATCCAACACGAAGCATTGAAGAAATAATTGGCGATATAAACAACAACATTGATCTTGAATACAACACAAGATGTCTAGTTAAACGATTACAGCGTATTGCTAAAAATATCACTGCTGAAGGTAGGCAGATGTTTGAGGAATATATCGCTGATGGTGATATTAGTTTATTTGCAAAAAATTTGCCAGATAACCTAAAAGATGACCGTGTTGGTACATTGAAGGTATTAACTGATCCCAAGTTCATTGACTTACTCAAACACTACCCACGGCCTCCTAGACGGTTCATACGGGCAATAGAGCAAGAGGACAAAGTAAGTTCAGAGTATGTTTTTAGAACTACTGATGGACGAGAGTTAAAGCCAGAAGATTATATCCAGCAATTTGAACGCTTTGTTAAAGAGAACCCAGATCATATAGAAGCTATTGGTATTGTTCTAAATAAACCAAAAGGTTGGAATACTGAAGCGTTAAGAGAATTGCGAACAGGATTGTCTAAACAACCAGAACGCTTTACTGAGGACAATTTACGCCGAGCTTATAAATATCCATTAGCTGATATTATCTCCATGGTAAAACATGCGGCAAAAGATGAACCCCTATTATCGGCTAAAGAGCGCATTGATTTGGCTATGGATAAAGTGCTTGGTAGTCATGAAGTTAATTCCAAACAAGAAAAGTGGTTAGAATTGATAAGGCTACATTTAGTTGAAAACTTAACTATTGAACCTCAAGATTTTGATGAAATGCCAGTATTTTTAAATTTGGGTGGTAGCTTCAAGAGGGTTAATGACGACTTTGATGGCAAACTGATGCCATTTATAGAGCAATTAAATGCGACAATACCACAAGTATATGCCTATGCAAACTAACACAAACATTGTTAATAAATTATGGGGATACTGCCATGTTTTACGCCATGATGGTATGGACTATGGTGATTATGTAGAACAGCTCACTTATTTGCTGTTTTTGAAAATGGCAGAGGAAAAAGGAGCAGAAATTCCCAAAGAATATTCATGGGCAGTATTAAGATCAAAATCTGGTACTGAACTAACTGACTTTTACGCAGAGTTATTGAGAGGTCTTGCAAAACAAGAAGGGTTACTAGGCGCAATTTTTGCTGAGGCTCTCTCAAAGTTCACAAAGCCAGTTAATCTAAAACGCCTCATAGACTTAATAGATGAAATTGAATGGTCGGGATTAAACATTGATGTTAAGGCTCAAGCCTATGAGGGCTTATTGGAAAAATCAGCTGCAGAGGGTAAAAAAGGTGCAGGACAATACTTTACACCTCGTGTACTTATCCAATCAATTGTTAATGTCATGAAGCCAGATCCAAGGGTGGCTGATGACTTTACAATAACTGATCCCGCCGCTGGCACAGGTGGATTTCTTTTAAGTGCTTATGAATGGTTGATGCAACAAACAAAAGGAGCTATAAATCGTGATGACTTAAAGCGTATTAGAGAAAAAACTTACCATGGTACGGAATTAGTTGCAAGACCGCGAAGGCTTGCTCTAATGAACCTTTATCTGCATGGAATTGTTTCAGCTATTCGTTTGGGTGATAGCATTTACGAGCC
>CAYNEP010000215.1:0-1686 GCA_964396255.1 uncultured Gammaproteobacteria bacterium
AAAGATTTGGTTTTAACATTGTTTTTATGACAGAAACAGACAGACAATTACACGTTGCAGACGATGATGGATTTATCGATAGAAGGTCTCAGGTTGAGGTTCAAGTTTCGAGCGTTGATCAACTGCAACTTGAAGTTGCCGAGTGGGAAGGCATGGGTATTAAAACTACTCCAAATAAGGGAGAAGCCTTGAAAGCTAGTATTAATAGAACAAACAGAAAAATTTACAGAACAATTATTGAAGGTGAACACAAAGAACCTTCAGCATGGGACTTACCATCGCAGCCAGGAATATTGCACTCCGGAGAGTCGGTAAATCTCCCCAAATAAACTCTGTATTGACTTAATAATTTTACGATGCCTAAAATGAAGTAATGCGCATAATGTATGCGTGGTATTTACTGTCCAAATGTATTTTTTTTCGGAAATTGTTAACAAGAAGGTCATCAACGAGAATAATAAATTCGTCGGAAAGTTAAAAGATGTACTATTTCTCGCAGATGAATCTCCAAGGGTAACCAAATTGTTAGTTAAAAAGAAGAAGAAAACTATCGCAATCCCAATCAAGGATTTGATCAAAATCAACGGACAAATTATTGTTAATAAAGACTTTATTGAAAAGGAAAAAGCTGAGCGCGAGTTTTCATTGGCGCAAAATTTACTAAACCGGCAGATAATTGATGTTAAAGGAGGAAAAGTTGTTAGAGTAAATGACGTTGCTATGCAGGACAAGCAGAGCCTGATTGGCAATGAGGAAAGGCAGGAATATTATATCTCAGGAGTTGATGTTGGTTTTAGGGCAATTTTGAGATGGTTCAAGCTGGAAAAAGCGGCAATTCCCTTGTATAAAATGGTCGGGATGTATTCACATCCTCATTTTCTGTCGTGGGGGGATATTGAGCCTTTGGAGTTGGCAAGAGGAAATGTTCAGCTGAAAAAGGATGTTAGCGACCTGGAGCGCATGAGGCCAGAGGATTTGGCTGATTATCTTGAGAAGACAAATATTAGAAACGTTGACAAAATCATTGCCGGTCTTAAGACAACTTATGCGGCAGATGTTATTGAGGATCTTAATGTAAATTACCAGACAGCACTATTTAGGAGATTTACACCTGAGCAGGCAAAAGGTCTGATAGAAGTATTGGAGCCCGATGAGGCAGTTGATATATTGTTGACTTTGCCTAAAGAAAAGAGGGTTGCGTTTTTGGATGTTTTGGATAGTCGAAAAAGAGAAAATTTGAATCAGTTGATAAAGTATTCTAAGACTTCGGTCGGCAAACTTTTAGACCCCGATTATATATCAATAAATTCGGAAATTTCTGCGGGACAGGCGATGGATATGATCAAAGAACAGCTTTTTGAGGATCCCTTTAGTACATATATATATGTACATAATAACGATGGGCATCTTGTGGGAGTTACCAGGATTTCCAGCATTATGATTCAGGATGGTGTAACTCAATTATTCAAATTTATGGAGCAGGACGTTATTGTTGCCCACTTAACAACACCTAGAGAAATTGCTCTTAAGAGAATGCTTAAATACCGGCTCTATGCGCTTCCGGTTACGTCAGACAATAAAAAAATGATTGGAGTTGTTACATTTGATGATGTTGCTGAGGATATCATAGAAAAACTTTAATAATTTTTATGTTCAGTTCCAGCTGATATGAATAAATACTTTAGA
>CAYNEP010000216.1:0-1677 GCA_964396255.1 uncultured Gammaproteobacteria bacterium
TTTTCAATTCTTGAGTTATGATTTTGTAGTTTCGACCACACTGCTCGCAGGTTAGAATTTGTTTTAATAGTTAGTCTTTGGCATCCTTGATGTTTTCTGGAATAGATACTTTTGGACCTTCATAGCGATTAAGCATATCATCTTCTCGCCACTGCGCCTGAATTGTTAGCACTTCATTCTTGTTCAAAGGAAAAAACTCCATTGCCACGGTTTCATTGTAAGCAAAAGGTGAGATGCTTGTTGGAAAATACTCACCCCATTCCTTTGTACTATGCATCTGCTTGATAATCTTTGGTACAATCACTGCGTATTCTTCCTTACTGTATTGTTTATTTAAAATGCAGTACTCATTTGACTTTAAGGCGACGCAGCCAAAAGAATTCTTGCTATTACGGGAACCATAATTGTATTGCAGGTTGAAAGTATTGGTCGCACATACCTGACAAAATTGGAGCTCATAGGCGTTGATGCCACTGGACACAGTTTCATAGGCTCGTTCCATTTGTTCGCCAAAAGAAGAAACGTCCATACAATCTTTTGCTCGATAGAGGGAATCACAGTATTTCAAGTCTTGTGTTTCTCCAACCATGAAGGATGTATCACAATTTTGGACATTGACCATGTAATCACCCGTGCTGTTTTCTAAATTGATGCCATGGATATATTTATGGGGAGCAGAGAGTACTAATTGCTCAAACTTCTTTTGTAGGTCCATAATTACATTGCGATTACCGAAGTCGATTGTTCGGATGTAAGCTTCATATGCTTCTTTGGTGTACTGCTGATTGAGGATGCAATATTGTTTTCGAGTTAAATTAACACAAAGTAAACAGTCACTACAGCCTATGCAGTTTTTAAGAAAGTAACTGTTTTGACAATTCGTTAAATCTTCTGAATAAAATGTTCGATAGCAACCAGTAGAAAGTATGGTTTCATAGCAGAGCTCACTTTTTTGTACTGATGAACATTCCATGCAGTTTTTAGAGTGCTTCAGAATATTTGAGTAATAACAATCTTCGTTGAAGTCGGCATCAAAAGTCATATAGCAGTTCTTACTGTTGCCTGCATAATTAATGTATGCGCAGTTGTTTTCTTCAGCATCGGGGGATGAGATCAAACTGGGTAGTGGAGTCTTTTTAAGGAGTTCGGCAAATTGTTCAAAGAATGGTCGGCTGAAATCATAGTCTTGTCCCGTCCTTCTGGGATCATGCTTTTCGTCCCACCAGCAGGTGAGACAATAAACGACGTAGTTTTTTTCTGGCGCGTAAATGGAAATGATTTCTTTTTGGCAGCGATTACATTTGCGGTGATAAAGTTTTCTTTCATTGCGAAAAGTCATCCGTCTTTGCTTGCGGCAGGGTGGACATAATGTCGGTGGAGTGATGAATTGTTTCGTGCCGGCGATAGTGGGCGATAAGTGCTCATACGATTTGAGATCCTGATCTGTAATTTCAAATGCATTGAGACAATGACGACAACTTTTAGTCATAAGGTTTAATAAGTGTGTTTTTGAAAGCAGTCCCGGCAAATAACGTTATCTACTTCCTGTACAGAATAAGTACTTTCTACCATGTTGTGGCAATGAATACACTCACGGTTCCTGAGCTTTATTTGATTGATTTCAGCGGTGCGTTGCTGATGTCTGCACTCAATACACAGTTGAGGAACCGGCAGGTT
>CAYNEP010000217.1:0-1676 GCA_964396255.1 uncultured Gammaproteobacteria bacterium
ATCGCTCAATATTTATTTAATTGTCTCCAATTAGTTTTGACTATACCATCACCGTCCCGCCAAGGCGGGAGATGCCAACGTTTTATAGAGATATTTTATCTCTATCTTCACCCCGCCAAGGCGGGGATCCAGTCGATACGGGGTTATATCAAAATTTTGTATGCCATAGAAGGAATTATGTATGGTCGAATAATATCGACAAACTTTTTGGATTCTTTGACGTTAAATCGTAATCGATAATATTGCTTATCTTGATCACGACTGACAGTCAACCCAAAATACTTAAAAAGGAGTCTACCCAGTAAGAGTTGTTCTTGTTCAGGGAACACCTGCGTATTGAGGTAGCAACTTTTATCACACAAACTTCCGTCGTCCATGTACCACACTGCCATAATGCGAGCATTCAGTTCTAAATCAAGAGGAATTATCTTCTTTTTATTGATATAAAATTGATGATATATAGAAGTAAAGCAAGGCATGCTAGCGGTAAAAAACCGATAGCCTACTCTCTTACCATTACCTTTATATGATTTTGGCGGCGTTAGTACGCAATTATTTAGGACGCTATACTTCCAATCAACGTAGTCTTTTTGATGAATACTATGTGTGATTTGGAGATGTGCATTGTTTTTGCAACGCATATATCCATCACCAAGCAGACATCCCATTACTACATCCGATTGTAATTTTGACAAACTTCCCACGGTATTGCCCTATTCAAACGCTTGATTCTAGTATTACCGAAATAACACCGAATATCAAGTGGGTTCAATGAATGAGGGTTTCACCGTTATGAGTTGGTTTTTCTTTAGATCATTGATCTAAAACAGCACTCAAATCTTACAATCTGAGGACCCCGATATGTTGAGGTAGCGAACTGCACCGTCGCTGTGGACGCTCAGGTGCAACTACTCTGTTATCCCCGGAGTAGCTTTTATCCGATAAGCCCGGCACCTCCCACGAAGTGCACGAGGATCACTAGGTCCGACTTTCGTCTCTGCTTGACTTGTAGGTCTCACAGTCAGGCATCCTTATGCCCTTGCACTATCATTCCGATTTCCATCCGGAATTAGGATACCTTTGCGCGCTTGCGGTACTCTTTAGCAAGCAACCTCCCCAGTTAAACTGCCTCCCAGACAGTGTCCTCTCCCGCGATCCAGCGGGATAAGTAAGAATCTCACGTTTCAAAGAGTGGTATTACAAGGTCGGCTTACGCCTCCCACCTATGCTACACAGTCAAAACATAAAATTCAGTGTCAAGGTACAGTAAAGCTCCACGGGGTCTTTTTGTCCTGTTGTCAGTAGGCCGCATCTTCACAGCCATTTCAATTTCGCCGAGTCCCTCCTCAAGACAGTTTCAAAGTTGTTACGCCATTCGTGCAGGTCGGAACTTGCCCGACAAGGAATTTCGCTACCATAGAACAGTTCATTTGTGTTAACTCATGATCGCTCATGAGATCGGACTATATCATCCCCACCCTAGGTGGAGGTCGACATATAGTCTCTGAGGATTCTTGATTATTTGATGACGTCGCTGATGTTATATTTTCGTTTACGACTGATGCCTAGATTGAGAGATTCTCTCAATCTAACGATTTTGTGTAAACCTGTAATCTTTTTGTGATCCCCATTCTCCATGATTTTGGCTATGAGACAAAAAATACGAAAGTTGTCTT
>CAYNEP010000218.1:0-1675 GCA_964396255.1 uncultured Gammaproteobacteria bacterium
AAATAAACATCCTCTAAGCCTGATCCAGGAACAAGTCGAAAACCATTTTTTGTGGCTGTGTTGATATAGGTAGCATATCCTCTTTGATAGTATGGGTACGGTCCATTAGTACGGTTAATCATTTTTAAATATATACCATCATTGACCGGCTCTGACAAAACCAATTTTGGATGTTGGGGTTCTGTAAGATCGAATTGACCCAAATTAAAATCTGGATGCGTTACGGATATAACAGCACGACTTCCCGTCTTTAGTACTCTTGAAAACTCGCTCAATGTGCTATCTAGATTGGGTACCCACATAAGGACTAGATTAGATACGAGTGCGTCAAATGTACCAGAGTTAATTGGAAGTCGTGCTACATCGGCATTGACAGCCTGGATCGAAGGAGTCTCATTTAAGGCCGCACGGACAAAATCATATGTGAAATCTCCACCATACACTCTTGCACCTTGTTGTGCTATTGCCCTTCCCAGTATTCCATCACCACATCCTGCATCCAAGACCGTTTTGCCTGCGACATCGCCTAGGTGTTTTAACATGGCTGGATGTAGAATCTGGTCGCGTATCAATCTTCCATCTCCATCGGTTTCGTTGTGAATGTGCCTAAGATAATTATGAGCCGATGATTCCCATAATGCTTTTGGGTTTGGATTAGAACCATCAGTCACCTTGGCTTGACGCTCTATTTGTAACATATTTTATATATTGCCATTATTAACTGCTGCAAAAGCTAGTTGCGAGCATGCACCACAAGCCTTATTAGGAGAGGCGGTTACAAGATCCGCATGTTCTTGGGTTGTCAACCAAACTAAGTTTGTGTAAGCATCTGTTGACATGGAGATGAGATTTGGATCAACAGGTTTAGTTACGGCATCAACCATGATTAAATAGTATGGCTCTGCGAATTGGGAATCTAACTTGGGATTTCGAGATCTTCCGGTCCAACCGACAAATCTACTGAAATTCAGGTTTGCACCTTTTAACTTGTTTTCTGAAAGCTGTTGCATTACTTCCTGAACACTGAGAGGCTCTTCCTCTATTTGTAGAAAGATTTCTTGAGACATTCCTATTGAAGGTAGACCCCAAGTATTTTTGTATTCTGTATGATAGCTGGGGTCTCTGAGTCCGTACAAAAATTTGGAAGGGTCATTAAGATTCGGGATCATTAATGCCAAGGCAATTCTGATAGACGATTTAGGAATATCAAGTAGTTGACATATTTCTTGTGTGTGTCGAATGGCGATGGAGGGGACTACTTGAAAACAGGTAGGTTCAATGTCGTATTGTTGCGGACATTCATTCTTAATCATAGGATATTCTTAGGTGATTTAGTAAAACGCCGCTGCATAGAGAGCCTAGTTGAGCGGAGGCGATTAGTTCATGAGGTTCTTTCCATGCCCACTTTTGATAAACAGATTTCCCTTCGATAAGTTGCCTATTTGAGAAGTCGGGTTCTTGTAGCATAGTGCACCTCCATAAGGTAAGTGTGAGTATCCCTAGCGCTCGTTGGCCTTTTAGCTCACCCAACCTTTCTATGGGGTGAAGTACAGTCCCTAATTTTTCCGGTCCTATTCTCACCGCAGCTGAGCGTTCTGCCTCTGTTAATAAATAGCTGACGGCAGGTAAGCCCCATAGATTGGCTAAAAAATCGTGGGGATCATTAGGGCGAAGT
>CAYNEP010000219.1:0-1664 GCA_964396255.1 uncultured Gammaproteobacteria bacterium
AGGCCATATGCAAGACGTGTAATGGCGATTGATTTACTGTCACCAAAAAGCTCTTCAATCTGCCCTTTGATGTACATCGCTGTTGCCTCACCTTCGGTATTGGGGTTAGTTGCTATAATAATCTCCGTTATTATGTCCTGATCTCTCCTTACTCGTTTGAGCAGTTGGGGTATGAAGATATCTTCAGGTCCTATATAGTTGAGCGGGTCTATCCTTCCATGTAAAACATGATATACACCATCGAACATCGTGCCCGACTCAAATGTGAGCAGGTCTAAAACATTTTCGACTATAATAAGCGTTTTTCGGCTTCGGTCTGGATCATTGCAGATCCCACATACCTCATCTTCAGTTAGGTTGTAACAAACAGTGCAGTATTTTGATGTTATTTTTAGGGACTTCAAATTTTGTGCAAAATCCTCTAATGTTTTTTGAGGGAGTCTAAGCAAATAGAATCCAAGACGCTTTGCGGTTTTTGGCCCAATACCTGGTAAGCTTTCAAAAAATTCAGTGGCGTGACGCAGACTTTTTGGGAGCGTATTTGTCATACATGTAAATATTGTTTAAGTTCCCTAGCAATATATTTGGCAAGTGAAAACTCAATAAGTCTATCAGACTTGGCAGACAATTTGATTGTGTCAGTTGTGAACAATTGCTTAATTGGGGATTTTTCAACTTTAGCTATCGTATTCTCAACTAGGTCATGGTGGACAACTGATGCGTATACAGCGCGAGCACCCATTTTCATGCACAATTTTGCAGACTCAATAAGCGTGCTGCCTGACACCAAGACGTCATCGACAATAATAACAACCTTATCTGTCACGTCACCATAGAGCGTGTGTAACAAGAGTGATCCATTATGTTTATCTCGTTGTTTGTCAACGACAACAACACGTGGCGGGTTTGTGATATTGAGTGTTTCTGCAAAAACTCGAGCTTGGATAAGTGCTCCATGATCCGGGGCAACAACAACGCAATTTTCTGGGCTTTTGACGACTTTTTTTGCTTTAAGGTAGTTGAATGTCTCGCGTGCCAGAAATGCTGTAGCATCGAGGTTCTTAAAGGGTATTGAAAAAATACCAGCTGAAGGTTCGCTATGGATATTAACTGTGTATATTTTTGAAAAACCGCTACTTTCCAAAAAATGAGCAACAACATTTAAAGACACACACTCCCCTGCTCTGTGTTGTCTATCCTGGCGTGTATAGCCAAGATATGGAATAACACCAATTACTGACTTTGCCTCACAACGCTTAAGTGCATCGCAAAATAGAACAAGCTCCATAAGGTTTTCATCCGTTGGGTTGTTTGTCGGTTGAACAACAATGCAAGTATCATTGATAACAGGAGTTGTAATGGTGACCTTGCACTCTGAGTTTGGAAATCTCTCAACAGTTGATTTCGCAAGTTTTACTTTAAGGTTACTAGCTATAGAATGTGCGAGTAGAGCGTGTGCAGACCCGGAAAAAATATGAGTCGACATGTGAGTCCTTTATTATTGCTGTTGCTGATCTTGACCTTGTGATATTTCAAGTAGCTTTGTAGCCGCTAGACGTTGGGTATCTTTAATAGCGCGGTTTATAGCTTCAGCAACTCTATTTTCATCTGCACCATCAATTATGATTCGTATCACGCGTTGATCCCCGCTTAACACAACGGTC
>CAYNEP010000220.1:0-1659 GCA_964396255.1 uncultured Gammaproteobacteria bacterium
CTTTGATCGTCTTGAAAAGCTAGCTAAAGATGGCGCTGGTGTTCGTGGATTGGAGACTGGATTTGTTGATCTTGATAAAAAATTAGCCGGTGTTCATGATTCGAACCTTGTAATTTTAGCAGCTCGCCCTGGTGTTGGGAAAACGACAATGGCACTTAATATTGCACTGCACATTGCTATGCATGAGAAAGCACCAGTTGGTATTTTTTCACTTGAAATGTCACAAGAAGAGCTAGTTGACCGTTTATTAGTTGGGCAAGCAGATATTGATGCGTGGCGACTTAAGACTGGCAAGCTCTCTGATGATGACTACACGCGCATAACAGAGGCAATGGGTGATCTATCAGAAGCACCAATCTATATCGACGATACGCCTGGAGCAAATGTACTTGAGATGAGGACAAAAGCTCGAAAATTGAAACTTGAGAAGGGTTTAAAACTTTTGATTGTTGATTACTTACAACTTGTTGATCCCGGAAAGCGAATCGAAGGACGTGTGCAGGAGGTTTCGTTCATAACACAACAATTGAAAAATATTGCACGTGAACTCAAGATCCCAGTTATCGCTTTGTCTCAATTGTCCAGAGCAATCGAACATAGAGGAGAGAAGAAGCCTCAGCTTGCAGATCTTCGCGAATCAGGCTCCATTGAGCAGGATGCTGACGTTGTTATGTTTATCTATAGTGAAGTTGATAAAGAAACGATGCTTGATGAGACCATGCGACCGGTAAAGCTCTACATTGCAAAACATAGAAACGGACCAACTGGAGAGATTGACTTAATGTTTAGAGGCGATAGAGTGAAGTTTTATGGCGTTGATCAGCGGTAGGGGAATGCCTGGATTTATGCCATGATTAAACTTCGTTTTTTCTGTCTTGAGATAAACTCATCGATGGGAAGCTGACTTTCTTCTGGTGGTTGATTATCATATTCAAAGCGAACAGTCTGGTCAATATCAGCATCTGGGTCATGCCCAAAAGTCTGATCCATTTCTGGGTCAACAACCCTATTTTTCTCTCTATTTTTTAAGTGTCTTCTAACAAGCGCTCTACCAAGTGTTTGCATTGCGGGTTTAAGATGATCGCTTTCTAGTTCATGAAGCTCTGGAGCTATAACTGGCTCGTTAACAAGTTGAGGATCAATACCTTGCAGAATTGCATCATCATGGTATCTTCGACCAATCATTGGTGACCAAACTCGAGCGAGGATGTTTTTATGATCGTTACTAAAGTATGGAATCACACCCGACCAATCTTCAGGGTGAGCAACGACATATTCAACTTGCTGTGCAATATGTGGGGGAATATTGCCGATGTTACGTCGTATGCACTCTTGAAGGATTTTTACCTCCCATGTAAATTGGGCAAGAAGTGAATGAGCCATGTCGGCTTTGTAGTGCCCTGGTAGACGCTCTTTTGAGCGCTCAAATCGGATGGGCCTGTATTCGTCTCCCACTCGTTTATGAGTGTTATGACACGTCTTGAGTTCTACGAATGTTTGAGTTATCTCACCTGTCCATTTCATGACAATAAATTCAGAGAGTGAATTGAGAGTTGAGTTGTCGACCCTATGTATTACATCAAATAAATTACTACTATAACCAGTCACTCGTGAAAATTTATTGAAAAAACCTATGGCCGAATTATATTCATTAGAATG
>CAYNEP010000221.1:0-1654 GCA_964396255.1 uncultured Gammaproteobacteria bacterium
AGAAGATTTCAGCGAGTGATGTTGTTTTTTTATGTTATATTGCAATGCTTCCCGGGATACAAACTGGATTTCTTAAAACATAATCCATACTAGCACGAACCTTTACTGTGAGATCTTTTTCATCATGCTCGCTGTATCCATCAATATAGTGAGCATTGCCCTTGATGACAGTTGCTTTACCTGGACCACTTCGATATTCATAGTCGACTTCGGCCATGTCGATTACTTCAAAACTAACTCGAGATGGTCTTTGGCGATAGGGAGGTTTAGTTGCGTCAGTTAGCTTGACCGCCTCAACTGTGCTACCGTGTTGTATTTCAGTCGTATCCTCAATACCCCGCACTAAATACGACCAACTACCGTCTTGCCCATGATAATATCGTCTTGGATCAAATGTTAGTTTGGGAAGAGGCATCGCGTCTAAGCTTTGAAGATTTCCAAGGAAAAATTGTTCCCAAAGTAGTCGTTGAAAATCAATATCAGGCACAATTCCATCTTGGAAGACAAGTGCAACCTGTCCTGCTGACCAACCATGTACTGAATCAAACATACCAAATTGGTCATTTCCATCATAATCAATCGTCAATGAAGTACAATTTGGGACAAGGCTCATTCTTAATTGTGCGCTTGAGCGTATCACATCTCCAACTTGTCTGAATGATGCTTGTAATTGAGCTCTTCCCTGCGGTGTTTGAACATAGGCAGATTGAATTTTGTCACGTGCATCAATTTCAATATAAGCTTGAGCGTGATTAGTGGTCATTCTGTCTGTAGATCCATATGGGGATATTAAAGACGAACGCGTGTCTGGGCTAAAACCAGTTCCCTGAGAAACACTCAGAGTGTGAGGTGGTGAATCAAGTAGTCTGCTATTTGGGTTAACTCGCGCAAGTATAGCTCCTTGAAATAGACGATAGTCTGTTTTGCCAGGTGTTCTAGATTGTGCGAGACTAACTAGCGCGCTAAATGGATCATTGGGTGAGATTTTTCTTACTGCATCTTTGTCATAAGGGAGTGAAGGCAGGTAGCCAGTTTGCTCTATATAGGTATTCATAAACTGCTTGTGTATGGCAGTATATCACACAACATATCGTAGAAATTTGATGGTGATTACATAATTTATATCAACTTCAGCCATGGGCAACACTATATGCTTCCGATTTATGAAAATCTTGACAGAAGCATGACAAATAGTGTGATTGTTAGGATAATGTGGACCTGGCGAGAATCGAACTCGCGCCTGTGCAATGCGAATGCACTGTTTTACCACTGAACTACAGGCCCATCGATTCTAATTATACTAGTTAATCAAATAAACCTAAGTTACTTTTTTTGACGCAATCCACCCCCTTATTAATACGAATGGGTTTTCTTTCGCAAGGTTGCAAACTGTTGACAATACAGAAGTGGAGAAAACTAGCTTTTTTAAGTTTGTGTCAATTTTTAAAACTTGGGATTACTCCCTGACACTTGTTTATTTTCGTTTAAAAAAATAGAAAGGAGGTGATTCATCTGCTCCTTCCAGAACAGATACCTTGTTACGACTTAACCCCCATCGCCGATCTTACCCTCGTCCCACAAGTGAGCCTTCAGGTACTACCGACTTTGTTGGCTTGACGGGCAGTGTGTGCAAGAGACAAGAACGTATTCACCG
>CAYNEP010000222.1:0-1630 GCA_964396255.1 uncultured Gammaproteobacteria bacterium
CACAACCTCGGCTTTCAGTTTTTTCAGTTGTTCGAGATCTAGCTTGATCTGTGTTTCAGTTTTTAAAGTATTTACAAATGAACTAATCCATTCATCATTCCTAAGTAACTCATCAATAGCTTGTTTATATCTGATGGTTGCAAATCTAGACACTGCAACAACTTGTGCTTTAAATCCATTAGGGAATATTTGTGACAAGTAATGTTTGAGCATATCTTCGGCTTTTGCCTTAATTGTCTCCTCAGATTCAAGATACGCTTTCCATTCACGCCGCCTGACTTGTTCTTTTGCATCATCACTATTTTCCGTTTCGGGAAACACATCCATAAATTTCTTATCCATTGCATCGTTATCGGAAATATAAGCCTTATGTGCTCTCCCTTCATAAACGATCTCCACAGTAACGCCGTCATCCACAGCCTGTTTTATTGAATACTTATCAATGTAGTCGCCAAAAGTTTGTTCTGTCTTATCTATTGGAGTTCCTGTGAACGCAATTTTGATGCTATTAGGAAGTGATTTATTAAGATTGGCACCCAGATATTTGTATTGGGTTCTGTGTGCCTCATCGATGAGCACTAAAATCTTTTCACTAGTGTTTAAAACAGGGAATTCTTGCTCTAATTCTCTCTCCTGAAACTTATGTATCATCCCCATTACCAAATCTGGTGATGTTGAAGACAATGCCTCCTTTAGTTTGGAAATACCAGATGCAATTTTTAAAGTATAGCCAATGCTTTTAGCTGTATCACCTAATTGTTTTTGCAAATCGGTTCTATCTGTAATAAATACAGTTTTATAGCCAGATAGTTCGTTATCACGATACAGTTTCCTAACTGCCATCATCATCGTGAGCGATTTCCCTGATCCTTGTGTATGCCAAACGATTCCTCCCTTTTCCTGTTGAGGTTTATCCGACTTAAGACGATTTATAATTTTGTGAACTGTTCTAAATTGTTGATAACGAGGCACGACTTTTATTAATTTCCCCTTTGATCCTTCTTGGAAAACGATGAAAGATTCAACTATGTCTAACAAACTCTGTTTATTTAATACTCCCTGAATAAATACTTGTTGGCTAGTAATCGAGGCACTACCCTCCGTATCGATATCATTTAACGTATAGGGGAATGGATCTTTCCATTCAATGAAATGTTCATATTCGCCTGTAATCGATGTATAACGACATAATTGAGAGCTAGTAGCTACAAGTATTTGGTTATACCAAAACAGTTTTTCATTTCCTTCTTTGTCTTCACCTCTTCGATTTTGATATCTCATTAATTGAGTTATGCCCTCACCCATAGGATCGGGGAGGTAAGCAGATTTACATTCAATAACGACGAGTGGTAGTCCGTTAACAAAAAGCACTATGTCAGGAATGATGTGTTTTTCTGTTCCAGGGACGTTTACTTTAAACTGCGATATTGCCAAGAACTCGTTGTTGTCAGCATTAGTAAAATCGATAATTTGTACTGTTTCTGTAGTTCCCGTTTTTCTGTTTTCGGCTGTTGCCTTTTCAAGTAATCGTCCAAGGATAAATTTGTTATTTTCAATGAGTCCGCCCGTAACATTAGGTATTAATAAATCGTGAATGATAGGAGCAAGTTGATCTTCTTCAAGCCAAGGA
>CAYNEP010000223.1:0-1607 GCA_964396255.1 uncultured Gammaproteobacteria bacterium
TAAGCGTCCTGAGATTTTGTTTGTTTGTCCGTCTTACGTACCTCCTGGATGGTGTTTGGTCATGACGATTTCTAGTGCAGACTTGCCGTACCCTTTTACCTCATCAACAGGAATACCACGACCGTCATCAATAACAGTTAAGTAGCTATTTTCCTCAAGACGAATAAGAATATTTTTTGCAAATCCCGCCAAGGCCTCGTCGATTGAGTTGTCGATTATCTCAGCCAAGCAGTGATAGACTCCCTCGATTGAGGTTGAGCCAATATACATTGCTGGTCTTTTTCGAACGGGCTCTAATCCTTCAAGGACTTTAATTGAATCACCAGTGTAGGAGGTATCATTTGACATAGATCTGTTTGATTATAGCTGAATTTGAGGCACGGGTCAAGGTTCAGTGTAATATGTGTATACTATATACATATGCTTCATCTCAAACCATTAACTGACTCAGATGCAGATAGTGAGGTTTTGGCTTTATATGGCCGCGTACGAGATTGTTTCAAGCTCGATACGACTCCGTTATTTTTTCAATATATGGGTAATTTCCCAAATTTTCTTGAGTTTATCCTAAAGTCAGTTGAAAAAAACCTTAGTAATCCAAACTTTATAAATCTTCAAGAGGACTGTGCCCGCACATGTCTGGAGCTTTTTTCAACATGCTATAGTCCATCTGCAACTGCAATACAAATTGTTGATGATATTACAACAAACACCCAATCCAAGGAATTTATTCGAGTAAAGTTGAAGAATCTTCATATAACAAATGCTGCGATCGCTTTGCTTTTCGTGTCATTTCGTGAGGCGATCAAAGGCTGGGCAGTTGAGACAAAATTACTTCAGAGCAAATTTGAAGATGTGCGACATGAGCAAGTGACGGTATCTATTGAGAGGGAGGTTGAATTATCTATGGTCACAACGTCAGAAGCGTTGCAGCAATCTAAATATACCCAACAGTTTAATTACTACAAATTTATGGCTGTTGTCCAATCTGAGGTTGAGGATTCACAAAAGAACAATTCTCATTTATATGCACGCCTTGCACTCGAGGAATATTTGGTTGCACATCAAAGCGAAGTTTCAGTTGATCTCTCATATAGAATCCTTGCGCAGTATGCATACGAATATAAACACTTTGATGAATTGGTATATTTGCTCTCAGTGAGTTTTCCAACAATCGCAGCAAGTAGAGTTATCGTAACGTCAATTGGGAAGATATTGTCAGATGGGATTACATCTCCATCATCAGCTCTTTCAAGCTCTTAGCTTTGCTACCATCTTTCTTTTCGTCTTTTTTCTTTGGACCGTATTTAGCTTTGTATTCTGAGGCGAACTTTTGTTTTTGTTCAAACTTACCAACCTGACCTAAAGTATCGATAAATCTTTTCTCACCTGTGTAGAGTGGATGGCATTTATAACACACCTCAACTCGGATGGAGTCTTTGGTTGAGCCTGTTGCAAATGTGTTGCCACACGAGCAGACAACCTGTGTGTCTGTAATGTATTTTGGGTGAATTCCAGATTTCATAGAGTGAATTATATCAAGATAGGTAAGAACTTACAAGCAATATACTCTATTGAGTTGATGGCACAGGATTTGCATTCGAAGG
>CAYNEP010000224.1:0-1598 GCA_964396255.1 uncultured Gammaproteobacteria bacterium
TTTGGGAAATTGCACCCAAGCTTATTTGAAAGATGTGCTATAAGAATTTGGATCTCATTCGTATTTTTAATTTTATTGTCCTGCGAAGCAGGAACAGTATTGTTATCTTTTATTGTTATATCCTTTATTGTGGGTGCCAAACATTGGTAGGGGTGTCTGGTACCACCTCGTGGTAGGGTAGTAGCGCCAATATTTAATACTGGTACCACTTCTTGGGAGGGGTTGATGGTAAGTTGGAAAGTTGTCTGCTCCCCTATATTTGGTTTGGATAGAATAAACCCCTTTTCTTCCAAGCCTTTAAGAGCTTTTCGTATAGTTTTCTCATTTCTAATACCTGTGCCCCTATCAATCACTGATCCATCCCTTTTTGTGATTCCATTACTAAATTGGGAGATAGAAATGGCATCTGAAGTTTTGTTGAAGCCCCAGGTATGACGAAGGATATAATCTAGAACTTTTTGTTCAGTTGGCGTTAGTGCATGCCACCAGCCATTAAGTGCTTTTGGGTAAGGCCAATAGTTGGTAACAGGCTCTGGAGGGAAACCGGGGAATTTACCCTCGTGTTTGTGTATGTTCATAAGATTTTCTAACTAACTTTTTAATGATTTTTGCGAATAACATTTCGTATGCGCGATTAAGTCTTTCAGGCTCATCTTTCCCATTCCATCTGTACTTTACTTCTATACTGGTGCGCATTTTTCTTACCATAGTCAGACTCCTGAATATATCCTTGTCTTTAGTTGATTTATTGCTTCAACAAAATCTAAACTATTGATCTTTAAAGAATTATTCCAATGGTTTTGTATGGTATTTTCAGCAATATTATTTGGATCAAGGAAAATGAAGGTAACCCTGCCCTTGTTATTGTGAACAAGATTGCTGATTTGAAGTCCTGTTGCCTTTAAAACACAAGATATGTAGAAATCCTGGGTTTGGAACATGCCTATATTTCCATCAATATCATTTTCATGTTGTTTCATATGCTTAAATCCTTACTGGTAATTAAAATATCTCTTATGGTGTTAGCCATAAATGACAGCTTGGAGAAGCTTTTTCCTGGCTCGTAGTGAGGTTAGGAGTTCTCAATGTAAATTATCTTTGTAAAAACTATTTCTTGTCAAATGCATCAGTTGGAGATTATCTAAAGCATGATGGAGAAGGCTCACTCTTAGTGATTCATGGATAGGCCCGAATATATCGGAGTAGGAAGAGGTTTTCCTTCCATCCCTGTGAGTTCAGATCTCTGGGAGAAGTCTTCACGTAATAGTCTCTCAAGTTGGAATTCAGGCTTGGTCTTTTTAAGCACCCTTCTTACCCATGCGGCTACTTTTGCCTCACATTGATCCGCAAAATCCTTATCCTCATTACGCCATCGTTTACCGGTGTCTTCGCTGATTTTAACTGCCTTGCAGGCAAACTTGTGTTTAGGGACCTCTCCAAGGTATAGGAGGTAACTCTTCTTTGTAGTTAATCTCTTATCTTTGATCATATGTGTTCGGTATATTCCAACAAGATAGTCTATATGACTCTTATATATGTAGGCAATGAGCAGCGGAACGGGGGATGATGGGATTACAGAAGCTCTTTTGGAGAGACCC
>CAYNEP010000225.1:0-1598 GCA_964396255.1 uncultured Gammaproteobacteria bacterium
TCAATCGAGTGATAGATATATGGTAAAAATTGGAAAATAAATATTGCCAGAGAGAATAATGCCGAATAGAGTAACTTTCCTTGGGTAAGAACAAATATTTTTTTTAGTGCTACCGTTAAGCGCAGTTGCATGAGACAAGTATACGAAAGTTATAATGCTTTTATAAATACGAAATTGGCCAACATCTTACAGAATCATTATTATATATAAGTCTATGCCGCGGTGGTGGAATTGGTAGACACGTTAGACTCAAAATCTGATGTCCTTCACGGACGTGCCGGTTCAAGTCCGGCCCGCGGTACCACGTCGCAACAGACTAAAAAGCTCTGCAATCCAAAAGTCAAGCTTTTGAATTGAATGAGCTTACCGTCGTTGCTCCTTTCCCTAATCGATTCACTTCGTTGGATTCGCTTAGGGGTTAATTATTTATGAAGGAAGTTATGATTATTTCGATACAAGGAATGGCGGGGTCGTTTCATGAACAAGCGGCTCGGCAGAAATTTGGTGATAGTATAGAGCTTTTGCATCGATATACATTCGAAGAGGTATTTGATGATCTTTATTCAAAACGAGCCGACCAAATCATCGTTGCCTACCAAAATTCTCAGTATGGGATGATTTACGAAGTTGATGATTTGTTAAAAAAGTTTGATCCTACAGTTATTGACGAGATTTCATTAGAAGTTAGTTTTTGCCTGCTTGCCCCTAAAGGAGCAAGACTGGAGGAAATAAAAGAAGTTTATTCACAAACACCTGCCATTGTGCAGTGTGATAAATTTTTGCGCGAAAAGCTCACAAATGCTAGAGCTATTGAGCATTATGATACGGCTGGCGCTGCAGCAGATGTGGCAAAATGGAATGATACAAGCAAAGCCGCCCTTGCAAGCAAGCTTGCTGGACAGATTTATGGATTGGATGTTCTAGCAGATAGAGTTGAGGATGAAGTTGGAGCCAACAAGACCAAGTTCTACCTGCTGAAACGGTGAACTATTAAATTAAAAAACTAGCAAAGACTAATTGTAAATTTGGAGTACTGCAGATGTAAGCGCCTCGAGTTTTTTATCCGGATGTTGCATTGTCCAGACTGAGCAGTACGATGCTAGAGTCGTGTTATCCACCATCGTTGATTTCGTACTAGTTACCTCATCGTCTACGGAACACCAAATGACAGAACTATCTTGAGTGACGATCCCGGCGTATTTTCCTTGCGTATATGAGCAAATTATCTCAGCCTTTTTTGGCAATGGCATGGTTGATGTTATTGCAAGCGGTGAATTAAGTTCGGGTATCCTTTTTTGAAGGGCATGAAAATTCAACACACAAATAATATCGCGCGGAAGTATCTGATCAAAAGGCAAAGAAATTGTTTGCAGAGCGTCCTTTGTGAGAGTCGTTTGATCAGGACACCACAGCAGATAACCGTCAAAGAAGGTAGGTGTCTCGCTATTCTTCCCCATTCCGCCGGCCAACAAGACAGCATCGGCCCACTCAGTAATTTCATTCATAATGCCGAGACTTTGTCGCGCAAAAGATCCACTAGAATTAGCAGGTGCGTACTCTATATCCGGCAGATGATTGGTCATTTGCCGTAATCTCTC
>CAYNEP010000226.1:0-1572 GCA_964396255.1 uncultured Gammaproteobacteria bacterium
CTCTTGACCATTAGCATATGTCGCGCCAACACAATGTGCTAGGTCCTCTATCAATATTATATTGTTTTTTTTACACTGAGCATTTATTCCTTCGATATCGCATACAAAACCAAGGGTATTTTGAACGATGACAGCTCGAATGTCTTTGTTGCTTTTTATTAGACTCGAGAGGGTCTGAGCTGAGAAATTAACACCATCATCTATATCAGCATACACGGGCTCGCAAGATGCATTAACAACTGCTCTATATACTGCATAACACGTATACCCAGTTATAACAACCTTACTTCCCTTTGGCAGCTTTAATGATAGGATTGCCATCTCAATCGCCTCACGCCCCTTATACACAAGCGTTGTGTGGCCATTATATTTTGCATCAAGCAATTTTGAAAGATTTAGAGCATTTCGAGCGCCACCAAAGCTGATCAATGTCTTCCATGCAAATTGAAGAGAATAGTTTGATCCAAGTGAATTAAAACTAGTCATGGCTAAGCGCTTTTAATATATAACCCACCACCTCTTTAGTATGGCTAAATTGAGGACTATGTCGTGCACCATTAATAATGGCCAATTGTGAATTCCTTATAAGAGAATGCATTATGATCCCATCCTTTACTGGAGTCATAACATCGTCCTTACCCCAAATGATAAGCGTTGGGGTTTTTATTTGCGCAATCTTACCTGAAAGATCAATAGAAATCATATTGACCATTGTCTCTCGACTAAATCCTGTTGCCTGATGATAATCTTGCTCATGAGTGAGTTTATAGAGAGCATTTCTTAAAATATGATTTTTTGTAAATTTTTTTCCAACCTTAGCAATAGTTTTAAATATAAATCGCTTTATCCTAATTGGAACCTCGTTATGATAGATGCCCGCGCTATCTATTAATATTAATTGTTCAATACTGCCATAGTGGGCCAAGGTGTACGCGAGCGCAATTCTTCCACCATTTGAGTGTCCACACAAAATAACATCCTTCTCTCCTTTAAGAATCGTTTCTAACCATTGAACATAATCCCTCAATGTCCATGGCCTATCGATCACCTCGGTTAGTCCTGGAATCTTAAGTAACTCCCCATGTATATTGTGCCTTTTGAGCTCTGATATAAACAGATCCCACTTGTCAGTTTCATATGTCCACCCATGTAGAATATATATCTTCTTTATAGCCCCCATTGTTTGCGTCTTATTTGCCATGCCTTCTCACGACGGCATAATTTACTAACATCTTCCTTATAGAGTAATAGTTGCTCAATAACACCCTCTAAGAACCTTGCCCCTTTAAACAGAAGTATCTCTGATCCCTTAATATTATTCCGAATGTATTTAAGGGCATCGCTCGGTTGTTCAAAGTCAAAGATTATGTCGCCATGCTTTAGTAAAGGCTTTGTGTGCGTACCCACCCGAGGACCAACAAGAATGATTTTCTCAAACGACATTTTATTAAGTAGCTTTGCTAGTTTTTTATGCTCTACCTCCTCGTGTTCTCCAAGCTCTAGCATATCGCCGAGTATTACCCACTTATGATCTCCATCATAAATATTGAACATTTCAAGAATAGCCACCAT
>CAYNEP010000227.1:0-1569 GCA_964396255.1 uncultured Gammaproteobacteria bacterium
CGAAAAGCTTGGGGGACATTGTCTCACGGGGGTTCGAATCCCCCTCCCTCCGCCATAGTTATATACTGCTCTCATATGCAAGACCGTGCACTTACTGACATCACTGTTGAATTAAGCTCTCCAGATTTTAAGGTAACAAAAGAGTTCTACCAAAAACTTGGTTTTAAAGTGGTATGGGAAGAGTCCCCAAAGAAAATGAATGGATATCTGGTTATGCAGCTTAACCAAAGCATTCTTTGTTTTTTTTGCGGAAATGAGTATGTATATCAACATCCCTACTTTAAAAATTTTTCTCAAGATACTAAACGAGGATATGGCATAGAAATTTCAATCCCAGTGGATGAAATTGATGACTATTACCAACAAGTAGCTACACAAATACCAGAATCAGAAATTTTTCAGACACTCAAAGAACAACCTTGGGGTAAAAAAGATTTTAGAATTGCAGATCCACATGGATACTTTTTGAGATTCAATGAACCTTGGAATGTTTTAGAGTATTTGCCACTAGAATCAGATTATACAAATTAGTGCAATTTTGCAGGTGTTCTACCTCTCAATCACCCCTCGGAAAAAATAACCAACTGTTTGACCCTCTATAACAATTGGCACAACAACCTCTTTACCAGGAATGTACATAATAAAATCTTGCCATCTATCCATAGCTGCAGCATTTGCAAGGTACTCATTGAGTTCTGTTCTTTTCTCTAACTCATAACTAAAGTGACCATAATTCATGGGATTTACAACTGATTCTCGTTTATTATATTTCCCAGATGCTTCGATAAGTTGGTAAGTACCATTGTCATAGACAACATATGCAATGGCAGATGAATCTTTAAGTGAGCTCACCCCCAAACTGGCAAGCATGTTTTGAGCAGCTATGCACATAACATCATATGGCACATAGGAGTTAATTTGTGAATTTTGCTTGTCCTGTAGTTCCTTTTCACACTCACTAAATGTTGAAGTAAAAAACTGTTGTACCCCCTCTTGGCGTTGCTCAACAAACTGAACCGTTTCAGTTTCGTATAACGTTATAATCTGGGATTTCCTCATTTGGTTAAAAAAGAGTGCAACCACAATTGTAATGCTAACCATAACCATGATTGCTACAAGTGTAACTAAAGCAGTCTTGAAGGAGAGCTGATCGAGCTTATTATTTGTGTTTGTCACAGTGTGCCGTATGGTTAAGAATCTCAGACGCATAGTCTGCTAATCTTGAGATATTCAGCATTATATTTATTATTGTTGAAGCCATAATAACAATAAATCCAGAAGCACCAATAAAATAGAGAATTTTCTCTGTAAAAGGTGGAAAAATGTCCCAGCTGAAAATACCGTTTGCTATTAATAAAATAGCCCCAAAAGTAAGAACTGTGGTAAGTAATACCACGAGTGAAGCTGTAATTTTTTCAAGAATTGTTCGTTGCATCTATTTCTTACTATAGCATACGTGTCACCACCAATCACCACTGCACAACCTGTACCGTACCAAATGTATAATAGTATCCATGCGTCTCTGGAGTTTACACCCATCTTATTTAGATCAAAAAGGCTTAGTTGCTG
>CAYNEP010000228.1:0-1555 GCA_964396255.1 uncultured Gammaproteobacteria bacterium
AAATAGAACTAGAAAACATACATGGAGCAACGCACTTATAGTTAAGCGTCGACATCAATAATTATGAATATACGAGCACAACATAAATATGTCAAAGTTTCTCCAAAGAAGCTTAGATTTGTTGCAAAATCGATTAAGAAATTAAAGCCAGTTGATGCTTTATCAAGACTTCATCTTGTGCAAAATAGAAGTGCAAAGATGTTAGCAAAGGCAATTAAGTCTGCTGTTGACAACGGCATCGCAGTTTATAAAATATCAGCTGACACATTAGTGTTTGCAGAGCTTAAGATAGATGAGGGAGTGTTCTTGAGAAGAATGAGGCCAGGCGCACGTGGCATGTCAAAGCCATACCACCGCAGAACCTCGCATATTACAGTTGTTCTTGAGTCATCAAAAAAAGATAGTAACAAGACAAAAACCATAGAGCAAGTTAAGAAAGGCGAAGATACACAGAAAGTTGTTAAGGCTCAGGAAGCAAAAGATATGAAGCCGAAGGTAGTAAAAACAAGCAAAACAAAGTCAAAAGTTACAACAAAAGAAAGTAAATAAATATGGGACAAAAAGTTCATCCAAAGGGTTTAAGAATGGGAATTACCAGAACATGGGATTCTCGTTGGCTGTTCCCAGACAAGAAAACATATAAAGATAGTTTAATAGAGGATATCAGAATCCGAGACGGGGTTATGACAAAGTTTAACTTTGCTCATGTGACACAAGTTGAGATAGAGCGTGCTATCAACAAGATTACTGTTATAATTCATGCTGTTAAACCAGGAATGATCATTGGACGTGGAGGTAAGGGCCTTGAAGACGTAAAGAGATTTATTCTAGATGTTGTAGGACGAGCTCGTGTTGATAAAGACAAGATTAAGACTGAGTTTAAAATTGAGCCTGTGAAAAAGCCATACTTAAATGCGAATTATGTTGCGGGTGAGGTTGCATCGAAGATAGTAAGAAGCTTACCTCATAGACGCGTGGTACATATGACTATGAATAAAGTCATGGAAGCTGGTGCCAAGGGAGTAAAGATTCAACTATCAGGTAGAATTGGTGGCACAACAATTGGTAGAACTGAGAAATACTCAGAAGGGAAAGTTTCGGTATCAACAATCCGAGAAGATATAGATTTTGCTAGGTTCCCAGCATTAACTCGATCGGGGTATGTTGGTGTTAAGATTTGGATTGCACGTTAAAATAATAAATCATGCTACAACCAAAACGTCAAAAACATAGAAAACAATTTAGAGGTGTTTGGAGAAAGATTGCAATCAAAGGCAACGATCTTAATTTTGGTGCATATGGTATTAAAACTTTAGATGCTGCATGGGTAACTGATAGGCAAATTGAGGCCTCTCGTGTTGTCTTGGCTCGTGCGACACGAAAGGTTGGAAAATTCTGGATAAGAATTTTTCCTGACAAGCCATATACAAAAAAACCACCAGAGGTAACAATGGGATCTGGCAAGGGAGACGTATCACATTTCGTTGCATCAATTGTGCCGGGTAGAGTCTTATTTGAGTTGGATGGGGTTGAGGAAGTTGATGCAAGACGCATC
>CAYNEP010000229.1:0-1545 GCA_964396255.1 uncultured Gammaproteobacteria bacterium
ATGGAGATCTGAATCTTTTACAAAATATAAATCATAGGATAGTATTTAAAAACAGCGATTTTACCCTATTTAGATTACAATAAAAACATGCTAGATATAAAGAAAGTACTAGAATTTATTCGTAACAACACAACAAAGCGAGACATTGTTGTCGTAATTCTTTTAATATTAGCGTTTTTACTTACGCGTCTTATTAATCTCGATAAGTTTCCAATTTTTACAGATGAGGGGATTTATATTCGTTGGGCAAAGGTGGCGTGGCATGATGCTACATGGAGGTTTATATCTCTAACTGATGGAAGGCAACCACTCCAAACTTGGGCAACAATACCATATCTTAAAATATTTTCTGATAATGCACTCCTAGCAGGAAGATTATTTGCAGTTACATCAGGTTTTGTATCGCTTATTGGTGTCTATGCAACCGCACTCTATTTATTTGGCAAGCGTACTGCGTATATCACAGCTTTTCTCTATGTTATAACGCCATATTTTCTATTTCATGATCGAATGGCATTGGTTGATTCTGCTGTAAATGCAGGAGTTATCTGGACTTTTTTATTTAGTATTTTACTTTCTCGCATGCGTCGCATTGATTTGGCTCTTGTAATGGGGTTTATTGGGGGCATGTCACTTCTTGCAAAGTCATCAGTTAAATTGTTCTTAGGTATGGCTTCAATGTCGTCATTGTTCATATTAGTTGAGCAGAAGAGAGATAGACTACATAAATTGATCAATTTTACTATTTTATATCTTATGGCGAGCCTGATCGCGTTTGTTATATATAATATCCAAAGACTTTCTCCTTTTTTTCACCATGTCGCCCAGAAAAATACAACATTTGTTCTAACCTTTCATGAACTCATAAAAAATCCACTTCAGGTATTGCCATCAAACTTAAGATTTATACCCTATTACATAGCATCGGAAATGGCATATGTCATAGCATTGTTCGGTCTTATTGGCATTGGAGTATTGGTCTATAAAAGGAAGGCTGTCGGATATTATTTGGCAATCTGGCTATCTGCGTCATATGTTGCTATTGCCTTAGTTGCGGAAGTTTTATACCCAAGATACATTATGTCATTGGGGTTGTTATTAATACTCCCAGCTGGGTACATTCTTGCAAGACTCCCAACCAAGAAATTTCTGTTTTCTTTGATTCTTATTGTAGTGTCGGTTGTGTATTTTGACTACACGCTCTTATTTAAGCCGGCACAAATCCCATTCCCACAAGTTGATAGAGGGCAGTATATAGAAGGTTGGCCAGCAGGCTGGGGAATTAAAGAAATAATTACTTACGCTCGCTCTAGATCAGAAACAAAAAAAGTTACAATACTAGCTGAGGGAAACTTTGGAATGAGTGGCGACGTGCTAGATGCTCATCTAAAGCCTACAGATAAGGCGATTGAAATTAAAGGATATTGGCCACTTGAGCTGACATCTCTTCTTGATAATTTAAAAAGATTAGATACTGGCGTTGTTTTGATTGTATTTTCACATAGAAGTGAGTTTCCACATGACTGGCCAATGAAGAAAATAGCA
>CAYNEP010000230.1:0-1540 GCA_964396255.1 uncultured Gammaproteobacteria bacterium
GTAGAGACGATCGCAATTCTCCTTTTCCATAAGTTACTTGAATGAGCAAAATCATAGAGGATGTGTTTATCTTTATTTAATAAATATGCACCAATGATATGTGGGGCGCTTCCGTCAACTAAATCCCAATTGTTAACTCCCTGAAGGTTTGCAATATACGCTTCATAAACTTCATCAGGATTTGATGTATAGCGCATCGTTAAAATCTCAAGTCCACAAAGCCGTACTTCATGGACGCTGTGATGTAGCAGTTGTATGACTTGATCTAGGTCAAGAGCTTTAAATTGCTTAGCAACTCTTCTTGTATTTGGGACTGATATGCCCCAAAATATGTCCCCCTCTGCATACTCTCCTATACCGGTTTTGAAAAATCGCTGTAATAATATACCTCTTTTTGGATCGGAGATGTTTTTTAGAGCATTTATGACCTGATTGCTATTCATATTAAAAATCTGAGATTTGCTGATATTTTTTTACTTGATCATATGGCCTAATATGAGTTTTCTTATGCTCGATATGGCTAGATAAAATTTTATATGTATCAAGGTCAAATCGTATTTCATCGTAGGTTATCTGTCCTTCGCGATCGACTTTTCCTACAATACACCACTTATCGATAATAAATCCCTCATAAAGATTATGTTCTTCGTTCTTTTCGTAAATCTCAATTGCTCTATCAAAATTCCATGGTCTAAATTGTTTATTCTCAATAAACGCAATTGATAGTCTTTTATTGTAAGAAGCTGGTGATTCAAGACGCTTGCACGCCCCTTTACATTTTCCAAGTTTCAGGTGAAAGCATCCGTTGGGTGACGAGTCAATGCCAAGGAGTGATGAACACAATTGATGTTGTATTCCAAGCTGTATTAAATGTTGTTTCGCAGCGCGCTTTGTCTTGAAAACTCCAAGGACATTGTTAATATCGATCCCTTCAAATGAAGGGATCGCCAGTAGTTCAAACGTTTCATATCCTTCGCTTGTTATTATTTTGCTTAAAATTGTAAATTCACGCTTGAGTCTTAGACGTCTGTTGTAGATAGGATGCAGCTCCTTTATAAGTTGGGCTTCTTTAATGAGCGCCCCCAATTCTCCAGCTGTTTTGATATGGGCAACGTCAGTTACGTTTTGCATGATTGATTGATCTTGGGGGGTTAAAACTGTTGGTGTGAAATGTGATTTAACTCGAGACTGAATATTGGTGCTTTTTCCAATATAGAGTGGCAATCCGACTTTGTCATACATTAGATAAACTCCTGCACACTCAGGTAGTTTGTTAATTTGCGTACTTAGGTGAGAGTTAAATGCGTAAGTTGTTCGCGATGCGGCCTGAGTTGACTCTGATACTTGCTCGTCTGAATACTCAGCTTGAATCTTTTGTAAAAATTGAAATAAAACATGTGCGTCGTCATATGCTCGATGTCGATTAGTACACTCAAATCCAAATCGTTCGATTATTGCGGTGAGGTTGTGGCGTTTGTGCTCAGGAAATAATTTTCGTGAAAGTCTCGCAGTACAGAGTGTTTTTGCACTAAAGGATTTT
>CAYNEP010000231.1:0-1528 GCA_964396255.1 uncultured Gammaproteobacteria bacterium
GGCCGCGGATTTACTTTCTGTGCGCTCATTTTGCTCGTGGGTATCATTCTTTATATCTCGGTAACCGTTTTGACGGCAGCTGGATCGATATTTTGGGCGAAACGTGCTATCACCGAATTGAGTTCTGGGGATATAAAGAAGTCTCAGCGAAGTTTACAGATAAGTCGAACCGCCGCGCACATCGTACAGCCACAGCTTTCGCTTGCCGCACCATTTTTAAGAGGAGCACTTTATACCCCTACTCATGATTATTTGTTATTTGTTGATTCGCTCGATCAATTCAATGAAATGAAGCTTTTCGACACTACCAATTCTTCGCAATTCACCCCAAGTCCTGCCGTTATCGCAAACCTTGAATATTGGTATTGGCGAGCTCAACAAGCACAACTAGATTATCCACAGTTCAAATTATCATCTGTACTCAACTCATCAAACATAAATGTGTTGAGACTTGCGCATGAAATGCCAACTTTGCTGGGATATAAACAGGAGCAAACATATATGCTTTTACTTCAAAACGAAAACGAGCTTCGACCAAACGGGGGATTTATCGGATCGGTAGGAATATTGACTGTAAAAGACGGCCGGATTGCCGATATTAAACTTGATGATGTCTATAATATAGATGGACAATTAAAAGGACATATCGAGCCACCATATATAGTAAGACGAAATCTTCAGCCACACTTATATCTCAGGGATAGTAATTTCAATCCGGACTTTGAGAAGAGTGCCACATCAGCAGCACAATTATATAATCTGGCTACCGGAAAGCAAATTGATGGTATCATTGCGGTGAATACTGAGTTTATGAAGACTTTGCTTACTATAACCGGGCCGGTTACAATTACTCAGCTTAATAAGAAGGTTACTGCCGACGACGCAGCTGTTATTTTGCAAGATGAAATACAAAAGGATTTTTTTGCTGGTTCTACCAAAAAGAAAGACGTATTAAATGGCTTGCTCAACCAAATTATCATTCAATTTGAAGATCACCCTGAGTACAAAATAACTTTGGCAAAACAATTGCCCAAGCTGCTTGAGACAAAAACAATCCAGCTCGCCTCCAAAGACACGAGCATGCAGCAACTATTTAAATCACTCGGGTATGCCGGAAGTTTGACTGATAATAGAATTGCTTCTGAAAATCAAATTCGAGATGTAGTGGGAGTATATGAAGCAAATATCGGCGTAAACAAAGTCAACAATAAAATCAAAAGAGCAGTGGATTATACCATTCATCTGGACGAGAAAACTTCCACAACTTCAACCATTGCCTTGTCGCTTGAAAATAAAGATTCAAGTCAAACCTATTCCTCTTATCTCCAATTCATTTTGCCTAAAGGAAGTATTATTCAAACCATTTCAATAAATGGCCAAGTTCAAAAAACAACTGATGCAATTACTGACCCGCGAGTTTATGAATCCAAGTATTTCAAAAAACCTGCAGAGTTAGAAGTCGAGCAGCGAATCGAAAACAATGGGTTAATAGCTGGTATCGTAGTTAATGTCTTCAACGGTGAAAAAC
>CAYNEP010000232.1:0-1522 GCA_964396255.1 uncultured Gammaproteobacteria bacterium
AAGGAAATCCTTCATTATACATATGTCCAACATAATTCTTCCCCTTTTTAGTAATCTTCACAAACAACTGGTCGTCACAAATAAGCCCCACAACTTTCTCGTCGACATACAGCGCATACTCTCCAAACATTTTGCGCACCTTAACATGTTGTAGATCCTGAACCTGATCGAGAATATAGTCAACAGTCTCCTGCTTAGTCGCCATATAAAATCAAATCAAACACCTTTTGATTCTAAATATTTCTGAGCATTTTCTAGCGCAGTCATATGTGAGCTTTCTAGTTCAATTTTATACAAATCAGCGATTCTAATAGTCATGAATAACACATCGGACAACTCATCTGCAATTTTTTCTTTTGACGTACTATACACTGGATTGTCCTGATCTCTATCTGTTGGATAATACTGCTCTTGCATCATTACCAAAGTCGACAGTTGTCCAACTTGCTTCATAAGCTCAATCATAGACGCTTCAACATTCCACTTTTTTCCTTCAATCTTTTCAAACCTTGAGATTACTTCTCTCGTCTTATCTACAACTTCCTGAAATGTGAGTGAATTCATGATAAAGATTTTACCACTTAAGTAAGTGGTTTGATGAAAGAAATAGGAAGAAGTATTGCTTATTAAAATGATCCAGTGATAACTGGGCCATTGCGCTTAAACGATGCTACTATCACGCCAGATGGTGCAGCACGATGAACGGTTGTACTTATAAGTTTAGGACTTGGAAATACTGATGTATAATAGTCCGCAACCACTTTTCGCTTCTTTGTCGTACCATAAATGAGAAATAATTTTAGTATCGTTTTATTGTATTTATATACTGACCATCATCACAAGAGTGTGCTCATTGGGATTTTTGCGCCTGTCTAATTAGAGAAATCAAACAAAGGGTTACCCATATCCTCATCTTCGATTTTGTTATTAGCTTTCTTATCAAGTTGATTTCTAATAACGGCGTTGTCTTCAATCTGAGTGAGTCCTACCCCATACTCCGGAAAAGTTCTTATAACAAATACCTGAAATTTTCGATCGAAATTATAAAAAATTCCAATGGCAGTTAGAATCATCAAAACACCAAAAGTTTTCTGTATAAGTCCCAAATTTGAAAGAAGCCATGGAGTGCTTTTAAGCGCATTCTGTCCACCGAGAATAATCAAAAACATAGGAATAGCCGTGCCAGATGCATATGCTAGAGTTATTAATAACGCATCAAAAGTAACAGACTCTGTGATGGCAAGAGATATAACTGATGCAAGTATTGGGCCAACGCATGGTGTCCAGAGAAGCCCCACGGAAAAACCAATAAGTAAACCCCCGCTAAACCCTTGCCTCCCGTAACTATTTGGGACATTCCCTGCAAATTTGGAAAATAATCGCTCGACAAGCACTTGAAATTGGGGCAAGAAAAGCGAGAGTCCAAAACCGGCTACAACGAATACCGAAACTAAACGAAGTGTCTCGGCTGGAATTCTACTTAGTCGAACTATGGTCGATAAGAAATGAGTAAAGAAGGTAA